>CAZCYM010000057.1:5301-5752 GCA_964502945.1 uncultured Candidatus Saccharibacteria bacterium | reverse complement strand
ATCCTGAGTTTGAGATATGTTCTTAACATGGTATTCAATCGGATCCTCAATCGTTATTATTTTTGTACCCGGCTCGTTCAGATAGCTCACAAAGGCATAAAGAGTAGTTGTTTTACCGGCACCGGTGGGACCGGAAACCATGATTGCTCCAGTTTTTTTCTTCAACTGTTGACGTATTACTTCAAGGAGATCTTCTCGAATTCTCAGATGCTCCAGTCTGCCTTTAATATTTCTTGGATCTAGCATGCGCATGACTATTGTTTCTCCGAATTCACTAGGAATGATCGAAACCCTTACCTCAATATCGACACTTTTCTGTTTAATGGTGTAGGAACAACTTGTTTTTTGATGCGGAACTCATTTTAAGCACAATAAAAATATCCATTCTAAATCCGTATGTGCATAGCACCTTCGAAGTTATCGATGTGAGTATTGTGGGAGCTATTCCCCC
>CAZCYM010000057.1:0-5291 GCA_964502945.1 uncultured Candidatus Saccharibacteria bacterium | reverse complement strand
AGGAGAATCGTGGATGTTCAACTTCATTTTCGAAAGAACCTTTACTCGGTTTAAGATTTGACCGTAGTATCTTGTATCAAGATTGGTTATGTCATGTAGAATGCCATCTAATCGGTATCTAAGACGAGTATCGTTGGTCTCGGGTTCAAAATGGATATCCGAAGCCTTTGTTTTTAGGGCTCCAGCAATAAGTATTTCGAGAAGCTTGGTGACCGATATTGTTTGAAGTTTATTTTTTAGGTCACCTATGTCTTTGATTTGTCCCTGAAGGTTCTCAAGCTCTTTTTCGTCTATCTCTATCGCCCCAATCTTAAAAACTCTCTGTTTTATTATTTTATATTTTTGCCAAACAGAGCTTAGTAGGTTGGGGGTGGTTAGAAGAATATCGACATCAAACCCCTGTTTTTTAAGAGATTCAATGGCTTCTTTTGTTTGAGGGCTGTCTGGATTGACTATAGCGATGATTAATTTAGATTCAGTTTTGTAGAGAACCGCTATCTCAGCTTTTCTCGAGGAATCTTCGTCTAGTATGTTAAGGGCATCAGTGTCAATGGGCACTCCTTTTAGGGTAGAAAAAGGAAATCCAAACCTTTTAGCCGATTCAGCATATTTTTCTTCTTCTTCTTTTAGCTTTATATCTTTGAGTTTTTTATCAAGTTCTTGCTCTGTTTTTTGGACCGAAGATTGTAAAGGCATGCCTGTTTATATTTTAGTTCGATTTAGTTTCTTCTAACTCTTTTCAAGGGCGAGGTAAAGTAATTTTTTGTGGATATCTCTATTATACCACATGTTCTTGACTTTTAATTTCACTTTTGTTAATATTAAGACAACGAAAAGGTCCGCAGAGGCGGGCCTCGTATTTTAAGTAAGCGACTAAAGACTATAGGCTAAAGCTTGTGCGTTAGACATTAGACTTTAAGCTTTTAACAGATGCTAGACATTAAACAATTTTTGTCAGCCATAAAACAGATTGCTGAAGAGAAGGGGATAGCCGAAGAAAGCGTTATTGAAACTATTGAGGCGGCTATCGCCGCGGCCTATAAAAGGGACTACTGCAAGAAAGGTCAGATTGTAAGGGCCAAACTTGATACTGATACTGGGAAATTAGATATGACCCAGGTTCTTTATGTTGTTGAGGGAGCTGATGAGGAGGGCTATATTACCGGCCCGCTTCCGATAAAAGTAACTGAAGACAAACAGGATTTCGCGGATTTAGAGAAACCAAGACGACGCGGAGAAGAAACGGAAGCAGTAGAAGTTAAAAAAGGGGAAGATGGCGAGCTCAAAATAAAATTTAATCCAGAGAAGCATCTCGTTCTTGCCGAGGCTAAGAAAAAGAACAAAAAGAGTAAAGTCGGGGACGAGTTAATCATTCCTCTGGAAAGCCATACTGATTTTGGCCGTATTGCCGCCCAGACAGCCAAACAGGTTGTTATTCAGCGTCTTCGTGAAGCAGAACGAGGAGCTATATTCTCTGAGTTTAAGAGTAGGGAAGGGGAGATAGTTAGCGGTGTTGTTCAAAGAAAAGAGGGCCAGCTTATTTTTGTTGATTTAGGAAAAACCAATGGCTTGCTTCTACCGATTGAGCAGGTTTACGGGGATAACTATAGAATTGGTCAACGATCCAGGTTTATTATTCTTAAAGTTGATGAAACTTCCCGAGGACCGGCTGTGCTTTTATCTAGGGCTCACCCTAAACTCGTACTTGAGTTGTTTCGAATGGAAGTACCCGAGATAGATAGTGGTTCAGTTGTGGTTAAAGCGATAGCCAGAGAGGCTGGTTCCAGAACTAAGATTGCCGTGGCTTCACAGGAAGAAGGAGTTGATCCGATTGGTTCTTTGGTGGGCCAAAAAGGAGTCAGAGTTCAGACAGTTATTAACGAGCTTTCGGGCGAAAAGATTGATATTATTTTATGGAGCGAAAAACCGGAAACCTTTATATCTAACTCTCTGTCTCCGGCAAAAATATTGGATGTTAAAATTATTGATGAAAAAAGGAAGCATGCCTTAGTCGAGGTTTCTGATGACCAATTCTCATTAGCAATAGGTAAGAGGGGTCAAAATGTGCGGCTAGCCGCTAAATTAACGGGCTGGAAGATTGATGCCCGATCTCCTAAAGAGAATCTGGAGTTTAAAGAAGTTGAGGTCGAGAAAACAGAGGAGGTAAAAACCGAAGAGGCGGTCTTAAAGTAGTGAACTCGTCTCTTAAAAAAATTAGTTCCAATAAGTACGAGCTTACCGTTGACTTGGGGCGGGAAGAGCTTTCCGGCTATGTAAAAAAGGCCGAGAAAGCAATTACTGACGAAGTCCGAGTTGATGGATTTAGGAAGGGTAAAGCACCCAAAGACCTTATCCGCAAAGAAGTTGGTGATCAGTACATACTCGAGCAAGCTCTTGATATTGCTGTTCAGGATAGTTTAGCCAAAACATTGAATGAGAAAAAACTGGAAGTACTAGGGGTCTCCGGTCTTAACGTAAAAGAAAACTCTGCCTCAAAGCTCTTGTACACGATTCAAGTAGTTACTTTTCCAGAAATCGAACTCCCGAAAATCTCAGGTATCAAGGCTAAGACCAGAAAGGTTGATGTCGAACCAAAAGAGATAATGGATGCTCTTGACTTTTTAAGAACATCTCGAGCCAAGCTAACTTCTAAAGAGGGAACGGTAGAAAAAGGTGATCGTGTTGAGGTAGATTTTGAGGTTACTTCTGATGGTCTTCCGGTAGAGGACGGAGTAAGTAAAAGCCACCCGCTTGTTATTGGTGATAATAAATTTATTCCCGGATTTGAAGATCAATTGATCGGAATGAAGAAAGACGAGAATAAAAAGTTCTCTCTGATGGCTCCCCGTGATTATTTTCATAAAAGTGTGGCTGGTAAAAAATTAGATTTTTCAGTCAAAGTTATTACTGTCCAGACCGTAGATAAGCAAGACCTTAATGACGATTTTGCTAAAAGTTTGGGCAGGTTCCAGAAACTAGAAGAGGTAGAAGATAACATTCGTAACGGAATTCTTCAGGAGAAAAAGATGAAAGAGAAGCAAAGATTACGGCTGGAGATTTTGGCCAGAATATTCGAAAAATCAAAATTAGATCTCCCCAAAGAAATGGTTGACGGGAAGGTCAACGAAATGATTACTGGATTCGACAACGAGCTTCATACCAAGGGAATGGAACTTTCTTTTTACTTAGCCCACTTAGGTAAAAACGAGAATGACTTAAGAAAAGAATGGCGGCCGGAAGCAGAGAGACAGGTTGGGTTTGCCCTTATTCTTCGTAAAATAGCGAAGGTAAACAGCCTTGCTCCATCCAGAGAGGAGATAGAAGAAGAAGCTAATCGAGTTGCTCAAACGATGGTTATGCGAGGTCAAATAAGTCCCGAAAACTTAAATCTAGAGACTTTGAAGGAAGCCGTAGAAGGAGACTTAACGAATGAAAAAGTGTTCAAAATGCTTGAAGACGCCTGTATCGAATAAACTAAGTATCGAAAAACAAAAGCGGTTGCCATTGGCAGCCGCTTTTGTTTTTCGATACTTTATACCATCCCCAGCTAACCCTTTCCTCACAATATTTCCTAAAATTAGAATTATCGATCATTAAACTTTTTCAAGTTATCCGCAAATAGCTTTCAAAAGTTTAATTTCAACTAATTCTAATTTAAGTAAATCTATGAGAAAAGATTAGTTGGGGATGGTATCGGGCGAACGAGTCGCCCATGTTTCGCGAAACCCCCGATCCGATAGACACATTACCCGTGAGCCTGCCTTGCGGCGGGCAGGGGTTGTCGTTACTGAAATTCCCTGTATAATAGAGAATAAGGTTTGGTTAAGCACTCAATAAATTGGGTGCTTAATTTGTAACAACGGGTCTACGAAATCAGGAGTATCAGGATGTTGCAATTATATCATAATATATAGTATATGTCAAGGAGAACTAAAAAGACAATAGTCTATCTGGATAATGCGGCGGCTACCCCCATTGATCCTCAGGTGATAAAAGAGATGTCGGGAGCAACGTCGCTATACGCTAATCCCTCATCTTTCAATAATGTCGGCCGTATCTCTAGAAATAAACTGGATGAATCACGAACGAGCATAGCTCGATTTTTAGGAGCTCGATCAAATGAAATTATTTTTACCTCAAGCGGTAGTGAATCCAATAACCTTGCTATAAAAGGAGCGATGAAAGCATATCGCAAGAAAGGAGAAATAATAACAACCCCCATTGAGCATCCGTCAGTTTTGGGACCGATTAAAGAGCTTGAAAGACGTGGTTATAAAGTTAAGTACTTAAACGTAGATAAGGATGGTTTTGTCGATGTTGCTGATTTGGAAAGAAAACTTACCGACAGAACTCTTCTCGTGTCTGTAATGTACGCCAACAATGAGATCGGCACGATTCAACCGATCGCTAAAATTTCAAAAGTAATTCAAGGGTTTCAAAGATCGAGTTTAGGATTTAGAAATTCGGATTTAGGGCTTGATGGGAAAACTCCGTTTTTCCATGTGGATGCTTGCCAGGCGACTGAATACTTGGATATGGACGTAAATCATCTTGGTGCAGATTTGATAACATTTAATGGAACTAAAATATATGGTCCTCGGGGGGTAGGTGTTTTATATGTGAGAAGGGGAGTAACCGTAGATTCAGAAATTAAGGGTGGAGATCAAGAATTTGGCATGAGGGCTGGTACGGAGAATTTGCCGGCTATTTTAGGATTAGCCAGAGCTGTTGCGCTGATATCAAAAAGTGAGTCAAAAAGAGTGTCAGACTTGCGCGATTACTTTATAAATCAAATCAAGTCTAAACTACCCGAAGTTAGGCTAAACGGTCCCAAAGATGAGCTTCGACTTCCGAATAATATCAGTATATCTATGCCCGGACTTACTAGCGAAGTTATTCTGCTTGAACTGGACAAATATGGCATTTACGCCGGAAGCGGTTCGGCTTGTACTGCTCGTTCGGTTGAACCATCACATGTCTTAAAAGCGATTGGAGTTGAGGAGAAATACATTCACGGAGCTTTAAGGTTTAGCTTAGGACGACAGACAACGAAAAAGGAGATAGATTACGTACTTAAAGTATTGCCAAGGGTGGTCGGGGATTTAAGGAAAAGATATTCAGTGTAAGTTGAAAAAACATTAAAGTTCTGTTAAGCTCTTGAATAATGTCCCCGTAGCTTAACGGATAAAGCAATGGACTTCGAATCCATTGATGGGGGTTCGATTCCCTCCGGGGACACCAGAAAGGAAAAATCAAGCGGTTTTGGTTCGCCTCGCTTCGCTCGGCGACTA
>CAZCYM010000056.1:1584-6026 GCA_964502945.1 uncultured Candidatus Saccharibacteria bacterium | reverse complement strand
TTATCTCGCCCAGCCATTCTCTGTTCAGGGGGCTTCCCTGGAGCAGCATTTTTATGATGGGGACTATCTACTGATAGATGAGATAAGTTATCGCTTCCATGAACCGCGCCGGGGGGATGTCATCGTTTTTCGATATCCCGAAAACCCATCTCAATTTTATATAAAAAGAATAATCGGACTTCCGGGAGAGACGGTAGAGGTCAAGAATAATAAGGTCAAGATTTATAACACTGAATTTGAAACTGGTTTTTCACCCAAAGAATATTATCTTTATGACGGGCAAGAAACATTCGGCAACAACATGACCCAGTTGAAAGATGATGAATACTTTGTAATGGGGGATAACCGTTTGCAAAGTTCTGACTCGCGCCGATGGGGCCCTGTTGCTCAAAGGTTTATAACCGGCCGAGCATTTATTCGCCTATGGCCAGTAACAAAAATAACTAAGGTAGAGGCAGTTAACTACTAAGCGAAAAGTTTTTATGGCAAAATCAAAACAATTACAGGCACCAAAGGGAATGCACGATATTTTGCCAGAAGAGCAGAAATATTGGCGCTATATTCTTAAGAAAGCCGAGACCATTCTTGGAGATTATGGTTTTGAAAAGATTGAAACGCCGATAGTTGAATATACAGAATTATTTTCAAAAGGAGTCGGCGAAGGGACGGAGATTGTAGATAAGGAGATGTATAGCTTCAAAACTAGGGGCGGAGATGATTTATCCTTACGGCCCGAGGGAACAGCTGGAATCGTTCGGGCATACATAGAGAATGGCATGCAGGTTCGTCCTCATCCCATCAAACTTTATTATTTTGGTCCGATGTTTCGCCATGATCAACCTCAACATGGCCGTTATCGTCAGCACTGGCAGCTTGGAGCGGAAACGATTGGAGATGCTTCTGAAATTGTTGATGCTGAACTAATCTTTATTGCCTGCAAGATTCTTGAGAGTTTAGGATTAAAAAATTATAATGTGCACCTTAACAGTTTGGGCGATGCCTCGTCCAGATCAGCTTATGTTCGTGCCTTAAAGGATTATTATCGATCTCGATTGAAGAAAGTTTGCGGCCAGTGTAAAAATAGATTTAAAAATAATATTCTTCGGATGCTCGACTGCAAGGAAGAGACTTGTCGTGAAATAGTCAAAGACGCTCCAGCTATTCTTGATTTTCTAAGTGAAGATGCTAAGAAGCACTTTAAACATTTGATTGAGTTTTTGGATGAGACAAAGATTCCATATATTTTGGATCAACATTTGGTCAGGGGACAAGATTACTACACCCACACTATTTTTGAGCTTGTTCCGGAAGAAGGATCGCAAGATCAACTTTCTCCTGGCGGCGGCGGTCGCTATGATCGTTTGATCGATATGCTTGGTGGTCCCAAAACTCCAGCTGCAGGTTGGGGTTTGGGCATTGATCGTCTCATTCTTGCCTTAAAACAAAACAACATCAATGTGCCGGATATAAGTTTAAAACCAAAAGTATTTCTTGTTCAGCTGGGAGATGCCGCCAAAAGAAAGAGTTTAGTTTTATTTGAAAATTTAAGAAAAGCTGGTATTGAGGTAAAATCTTCTTTGGGGCGTGATAGTATTAAATCTCAGTTGAGAATCGCCAATCGTTTAGGGGTTAAATATACATTGATATTTGGCCAGAAAGAGGCCCTAGAGGGTACAATAATAATTCGTGAGATGGATACGGGGATACAGGAAACCATATTGCTTGATAAGATAGTGGATGCAATGAAGAAACGCTTGAAAAAATAACAGCGAAGAGAATGATCGACGATGTTTTTTGTAAAATTATAGCCGGAGAAATAAAAGCCGACTTTGTTTATAAAGATGAAGACTTTTTGGTAATAAAAGACATAAATCCTCAAGCGCCAGTTCATTTATTGATAGTTCCAACTAAGCATTTTGCATCGTTAGAGGATTTTATGGAAGGCAATAATGATGGTTTGCTTGGTAGGGCGTTTGTAATTGCCCACAAGGTTGCTCATCGGATTGGTATCGCTAAGAAGGGATATCGGTTAATCTTGAATGAAGGCGAAGACGGAGGCAAGCTTGTCCCACATTTACATATACATTTGCTTGGTGGCAAAAAATTAGGCCCCAAAATAGTAAAGTAAATCTCTAATCCCCAATTTCTAAATTCTAAACAAATTCAAAATACGAATTTCAAAACTTAAAATCTTGAGATTTGTGATTGTTTAGGGATTAGATATTAGGATTTAGAGTTTACCGACTGAAAGGAGGAGCTATGGTAGAAGTTAAAAGAAAACCAAATGAAAGTGTCGGTAGCTTAATGCGCCGATTTAACCGCTTTGTTCAATCAAGCGGAGTTTTGATTAAGGCCAAAAAGTCTAAATTTAGAATTAAGAAACCAACCGACAGAAAAGAAAAAATGGCGGCAATAATGGGTATGCATTTAAGTAAATTGCGCAGACGCTTAGAGAAACTTGGTAAGTATGATGAAGAAACATTTGAAGAGGAGAAGCGTAAGATGAAACAAGAATTAGGGTTATAAAACTACTAATTTACTAATTTTTGCGAATATACGAATATGAACAAAACGAGTATAAGAAGAATGGATTTAGTTTATCCCGAGTTAAGCTATAGGATCACTGGAATTTTATTCGATGTATTTAATAAATTAGGGTACCAATATCAAGAAAAATATTATCAACGTAGTATTGGTCATCTACTTAGGAAGCTGACTATTCCTTTTAAAGAACAAGTTTATGCCCCAATTGAATTTGATGGTAAAACTATAGGCGGGTACTTTTACGATTTTCTCGTTGATGATAAAATAATCTTAGAAATTAAAAGAGGCGATAGGTTCTCTCGTAGTGATATAGGGCAGATATTGGCATACTTAAAGAGGGCAAATATAAAGTTAGGAATATTAGCAAGATTTTCTAGTAAAGGCTTGAAATTTAAAAGAGTAATCAACTTCGATTAATTCGTATATTCGGATTAATTCGAAAATTAGAAGTAGTATGTTAAAAGAAAAACTTCAACAGGACATAAAAGATGCTTTGAAATCCGGAGACAGTAAAAAACGGATGGTTTTAGGCATGGTTTTGTCGGCAATAAAAAATAAGGAAATTGAAAAAAGAAGCGAACTTGGCGATGATGATACGATAGCGGTTATTGCCTCGGAGATAAAGAAAAGAAAAGATTCTGTTGAACAGTTTGAAAGGGGAGGCCGTCCAGAGCTTGCGGAAGGGGAAAAAAAAGAGGGCGAAATGTTGATGGCCTATATGCCCGAGCAGATGTCAGAAGAAGAAGTTAAAAAAATAGTCGCGGATACAATAAAAGATATGGCCTTGCCCGCCGAAGCCTTGGCGCAGGCGGGCAAAGTTATCGGAGCCGTAATGGCCAAAGTAAAAGGCAAAGCCGACGGACAGATGGTAAACAGGTTTGTTAAGGAAGAATTATCAAAATAGTTTACAATTTTAATTTCATTTGTTAAATTCTGACTACCTGGGCCCAGCCTGGCGGCGAGCTTAGTCTTGACAGCTGAGTCTTCGGGGTTCGATCCCCCGTGGGTCCAGGAAAAGAGTATTAACACGTTCTTGACTTCGGTATACTCGGTCTGATATACTGTAGTTACTGTCAAGGCTGAGCTTTAAAGTCACCAGACTAGACTCTCAAGAGTCGTCAAATCCCGCCAAAAAGCGGGATTTGACTTTTTGGTGGAAAAGACATATAATACAACATAGTACAAGGAGCAATTTCGCTCTTTGACAAAAGACCGCAGAACAGGCGGTCCAATGACCGGCAGATCTGGCCGGTAGGAGAGTGTATTATGGCTAAATTCGGAGAACTCACAGGCAACCAAGTTGAGGACATTCTCAACAAGGTCAACAGTGCAGGCGGCGGAAATGGGATTAAGAGGTGGCAGTCCGGCGAGCTAGTGCTTGTCGAACGTAGTATAATCACTTCGAGTCCGGTTGGTTTGGACAACGGCGGCGTAAGCTACGCTTCATCGTTGAATGTCGAGGCGTTTCTTGACGATTGGGCAAAGCATTTGAAGGAGGTCTACAGCGTCGGCATGCCCAGCCGTAAGAAGCTAGCTTTGCCCAAGGTTCGTCAAGGTTTCGGCTGGGGTGTGGTGCGTGTGCGGGGTCTTTCGGCTCAGCGCATGCTCAATGTGCTCAAACCGAGATTTGACGGCAAGCTCTGGCAATGGTGCCCGGACATTGACGCTGTTCTTGATCCAACGAAGGAAGCGCGGACGACTGTGAAGGGGCCATACGGCGTCTGGTGCCGTGACCGTGTTGAGGCCGATGAAGAACACAAGAACAAGTCGGCCAATGATTTGGCTGGTTTGGGTATCAACTGTATGACCGAGCCGGAGCGTATTGCCTTGGAAGGCTGGTTCCACTGGAAAACCGGTGGCCATCTCGACATCAAGAGTGTGGCGCTCTCGGCCGGCTC
>CAZCYM010000056.1:0-1574 GCA_964502945.1 uncultured Candidatus Saccharibacteria bacterium | reverse complement strand
TTTCTCGTTTCTTGTATCCTTGCGGGTCGCTTCTGGCGACCCGCATTTTCGTATATTAAAAAATTACAATATAATTACTATGGCTAATAAATCGGTTCGTCGAAAGGCGAGATAGCGATTTGCCTATAAAACAAAACTGCTTGCTTTTTCTTATTGAGATAAAGTCTCATTAAAATTCCGATTTGTGTCGGTGGAACGCAGGAAATTTTGTAAAAGATTTCTGGTGATATGGACGAGATGAAGCAATACGCTACTTGGATGGCCATGTGCCGAACACGAACTGGAACAGTAACAACGGCTTCTACGTCGATAGGTACAACATCGGCAATTACAATCCGGACCTCCGTGCTCGCGAGGTAGTTTCGCCAGTAATGTCGCTCAATGAGCGACATTAAGGTATTTAATCCAGCCGTTTACCATCTTAGATATTTCTTGGAGGTCTAGTTCAAGATCAATATATTTGTTTTGCTGTATAATATTAAGGTCACTTGTAATTCTGATCAACTGTTTTAATAGTTCTATTTTTGTCCGTGCTCTAATAAGTAGGGGTAATTTGTCTGCTTTTGATTCGAGAGCCGCTTGAATTATGAGTTGGGTAATCTCTATGGTAATATTTTCTATTCTTAGAAAAATTCCAAGCTTATTACGCTTTGAAATTTTATTCCCGATTAAGTAAATTTTTTTGTATAACTCACAAATTTTATGAATCAGCGGGATATTGACCTGTTGGGGGGGGGCTTTAATAGTCATAATTTTTTTGAGGAAATAATTAGTTTGGAAAATTTATTTTTGGCGTGGAAAGAATTCAAGAAGGGCAAAGGTTCTAAGCTCGATGTCCAGGAATTTGAGTTTAACTTGGAAGAAAATATTTTTCAACTCCAGGATGATTTAAAAACAAAATCATACCGGCATAATCCATATACATCTTTTTATGTAACTGACCCCAAATTACGACATATTCACAAAGCATGTGTTCGGGATAGAGTTTTACGCCATGCTATTTTTAGAATTTTATATCCAATTTTTGATAGGAACTTTATATACGATTCTTATTCATGTCGATTAGGAAAGATTATTGATATAAAAGATGGATTTGAAAGTAGTTTGATTCCGGAAGAATCATTTCGGCAATCTTTAAATTCTTATCGTGGAATGATCAGACATTGTAATGGATATGATTTAGAGGCTGAAATTATATGGTTAAGCGGGTTGGCCGAGATTAAAATTTAGTGCTAAAATCTGGCTAATGTTAGACCTGGTTTTCCAAAATTCAACTTCAGATAAAAAATACACCTCAAAATTTTTTGATAAGATTTTGGCTATCGTCATTAAAGAATTAAAATTTAGTAATAAAAATATCGAGGTAAGCGTCAATTTAGTGGGGGATAGCAGAATTAAGGAGCTTAATAATAAGTATCGCAATAAGAACAAAGTTACTGATGTTCTCTCATTCCCGATGATTGCTAAGGCTTCTTCCAAAATACATAATACAAAATACATAATACAAAATACTGACCATTGCGACATCTTCATCGTGTTAGCATTTGCAAAAAAACAATCAAAGAGCGAAAATA
>CAZCYM010000055.1:0-6049 GCA_964502945.1 uncultured Candidatus Saccharibacteria bacterium | reverse complement strand
GGCCAGAGAGGGGCCTCAGCTGGCTTTATTGTGAATTAAACCGGACAGTAGTGTATTTCAAGACTACACCTTGACTCGCATCCTAAATCAGTATATTATTCAACCAAGGGGGGTACTCTACAGCCAGCACGATTTGCGAGTTCCTCAAAGGAGAAAATCATGAAAAAGTTCCGGTTTGATCTCGTTATCGTGTTTTTGTTCTTTTTGATTCTGCCTCGGGATTTACGGGCCGCAGATTCAGACGGCAAAGTGCTTTATGAGAAGAGTAAATGCACAATATGCCACGGTGTGGACGGCAAAGGCGTCCAAAAGATTGCCGATAGTTTGAAAATTGATCGTTCAAAATTAGACCTGACTGATAAAGAAACAACTGATAAAAAAGATACCGAACTTGAAAGGGTAATAAATGATGGTGCTGGAAAAATGAAGGGGTATAAAAGTAAGTTTAATGTTGGTGAGATTCCCCTGGTGGTAGCTCATATCCGAACGCTTCAAAAAGCGGTTGAATAATAGGGGATTTAAACGACTCCGTCGAGTCGTTTTTATTATACTTGTTTTGATCCGAGTTAGGTTATGGTTATTTGCAAACAAATTTGGCAAGAAGTATAATAAGACCAATGAAGAGTATTTGGACAATTCTTTCTCTCTCAGGTTTTATTTATGTATCTCTTTTTGGCTTGTTATTTATACATCATCAAGGTGATCATATAGCTGAGTGTCTGGCTAGCCAATTGAATGGTTTAGATGCCCCATGTCCTCAAGCCGATCCCTTTGGTTTTGCTAATTTTCATAATGACGCTCTCAAGAAAATATCAACTCTGATTCCAGTAGATGTTGCCAGTATTGCTTATCTAGCATTAATAGCTGGCTTATTATTCTTTGGATTATTTGCAATTCCATTAGCAGATAAGAATTTGATTCCTATTTCGGCCTTAGAATATCCTCATTTGACCGGAGTCAACCCGGTTCAAGCTAGAAAATTAGCTTGGTTTTCTATCCACGAGAATAGCCCCTCATTTTTTAATGGGTAGCAAAGTAAATCGTCCGCCTTCGCCAGTTGGCGAATGGCGGAGTCGACGATATTATTTTGCTTTCCCCCGCGAATCCCTCAGGGGATTTTTTTATGTTGTAATCTAATCTAAATTTCATGAAAACAATATTAATTTTTGGGGCGATCGTTGTCAGTGTTTTTGTTCTGGCCGCTATCTTTCGGCCAACGCCGCCGGAACAGCAGTCAGCAGTCATTAATTCTAAGATTCTTAGTGTTGATAGTTTCTCTTATGATTTCGGAACGGTCTCGATGGCTAAAGGAGAAGTAGTACATGAGTTCAAGATAAAGAATACTGATATTGGAGAAGTTAAGATAGATAAAATATATACCTCTTGTATGTGTACAGTCGCCTGGTTTACTAAGGGCGAAATTCAAAAAGGTCCGTTTGGTATGGTTGGGCATGGGTATATTCCTCCGGTCAATGAATCATTGGGGCCGAATGAAGAAGCAGTTATAAAAGTTATTTTTGATCCGGCGGCCCATGGTCCGGCTGGAGTCGGTAAGATTCAGAGAGTAGTTAGCGTTGAAGGAAATAGTTCTGTGCTGGCCGAACTTAATTTTACAGCCAATGTAATACCTTAGAAAGTTTAAAATGTAAAAATCAAAATGCAAAATGACAATTCAAAATTAAAAAATATAGGACTAATTATTTTTGCCGCCACCCTATTTATGACGGTTGTGTTATTAAAACTTGGGTTAGGAACATCAATGTTGTGGAGATTTTCTGATGAGGGCAGGTGGCTTTTGCCGTTGATAGGGATTTCGGCCTTGATCGATAGTATTAATCCCTGTGCTTTTTCTATCCTGATTCTTACGATTGCTTTCCTATTCAGCGTCGGTCAGTTACGGTCGAGGATTCTTCAAATCGGCGGAGTGTATATATTCGGAATATTTCTGGCTTATATATTGATAGGACTTGGCCTTCTCCATGCCTTTCATTTGTTCAATACTCCACAATTCATGGGTAAGTTGGGGGCATTTTTATTGATAATTCTAGGTTCGATAAATCTTATCAATGAATTCAATCCATCTTTCCCGGTTAAACTCAAAATTCCAGCCGCAGCTCATCATAAAATGGCTAAGTTGATAGATAAAGGTTCAATGCTGGCGGCTTTTGGATTGGGAGCGCTGGTTGGTATCTGTGAATTTCCATGTACCGGCGGACCGTATCTAATGGTTATTGGTTTATTGCATAATCAGGGGACATATTTGAAGGGCCTTGGCTACCTATTGATATACAATCTTATATTTATTCTCCCCCTTGTGGTCATTCTTCTTATATCCGGTAATGAAAGAATAACTAAAAGAATTCAGATTTGGCAGGGGCAGGAACGGGGAGTGATGAGATTCGGTGGCGGATTAGCGATGATAGTGCTCGGAGTAGTTATTTTACTGGTTTAACAAGCGCGGCGATTACTTAAATCCTAGTGGATGAATTCATCATATGATGAATTCATCCACTAGTTAGCAGAACTATGATAGTCATTGTAACAATCGTATCAATGTTTTTAATCTCTAGTCTAGTTTTAATTATCCGTAAAATGTGGCCCTCATTTAAGGTTTGTCCAATTTGTGTCGGAGTTTCCGGAACCTGGACTTGGATTTTGATCGGAATTTATTTCGGATCGCTAGAAACTGAAAACTGGAAACTGATGGCTGCAATATTGATGGGTGGTTCGGTCGTCGGCATTGCCTATCAGCTTGCCGTTAAAATTAGGCCGGAGAAGGTTATGGCTTGGAAGGTTTTGTTCATTCCAGCCGGATTCATACTGGCTTATAACTTAATTTATTTTTCTTGGGTTTACTTGACATTATCTGCAGCAATCATTTTTCTTTTACTGTTAATCTTTCTTATTTGGCCGGTTTCAAGCATTGTTCATTCGAAAAACAACAGCCAGAATATAGAAGGTTTGGAGGATAAAATGAAAAATTGCTGTTAAATTTATGGAATTAAATATAATCAAAAAAGAAAAAGATTATCTTCTTCCGGCCAGTATTATTATCTCGACAGTTATTGTTGCCGGAGGGTGGTTCTATGGTCAACAGTCCATCAACTCTAAAGCTGTTACTGAACAGCCACATTCAAAATTAGAAGAAGCGGTTTTACCGACAAAAGGATTTACTTTGCCGATAAGATGGAGCGATTTAGGCATTCAGATGATTGAAGCCGGAGTTATAGATAAAGAAAAGCTTTTGGCTTTATATGAAAATCGGGGCGGCACGCCAGAGTCAGAAAAAAAATTATTAGAGCAGACAGATAATGGTATAATTTTAATAACGCCATACAATGCAAACTTTCTTTTAAATCTTTTCTGGGCCTTAGGCTTAGGCAATAAAAACGAAATTTTAGAAATGGGAGAAATGGCTGATAAAAAATACGGCGGAGCAGACAAGTTTGCCTCAACCGGTGGCTGGTCTTTGGCAAAAGGTCAGGCCATGGATCATTATTCAAAACATAATTTTGTGAATCTTGATTCTGGTCAACAAACGATGGTCGATCGGGTCTCAAAGAATATCTATCGCCCCTGTTGTGGAAATTCAACCCACTTTCCGGACTGTAATCACGGTATGGCAATGTTGGGACTCTTGGAATTAATGGCTTTTCAGGGAGTTTCAGAAAAAGATATGTATAAAGTTGCTCTCCAGGCGAATGCTTATTGGTTTCCCGATACTTATCTCACGATCGCAAAATATCTTGAATCTAAAGGAAAATCATGGCAAAAAACCGATCCGAAAGAGTTATTGGGTGCCGATTATTCAAGTTCGGTTGGATATCAGAAAATTTTAAGCCAGGTCTCTCCCCAAACCCAAAAAGGCGGAGGGTCTTGCGGAGTGTAATAGTGTATAATTAATTCGGGTAATAATTATGCTCTTTGGTTTGACTGCCAGGATCTATGTTATCCCAGCGGTCTATTAAAAGGCAATTAGCAAATATGGGTAAACTCTCAGTCAAAAAATATAGTTTGCTTTGTGTGGCTGGTGGTGAAGTGGCATATACTGCTTGTTTGATATACGGCACAACCCTTGCCGGTCGGGCTGCCGAACTTCATCATTCGATTTTTGAATTACTGCCTGGATTTGTCTGGCTTAGCTTTGGAAGCTTTGTCGTTGGAGCGATTACTGTGGGAGTTTGGTCAGGGTTGGGAGGAGCATATATCGCCTGGATGCATAACTATAGTCTTGAAAAATAGAAAATTAATTCACACGAACTAAAATTAGTCAGTAAATAACTTATGTGTTTTTCCGCAACAGCAAGTTTTGTCGCTGGTTCCACATTATCAGCGGTTGGGGTGGTAACCTTAAAAAAGGCCAAACGAAAAGCCGAGGTTCCCCTTGCTTTAATCCCGTTTTTATTTGGTATTCAGCAAATCACCGAGGGTTTTGTTTGGCTTTCTTTTGGTTCCTCTTTGCTTAATATGATGACGACCTATACATATTCTTTGTTTTCGCATGTGTTGTGGCCGATTTTTGTGCCGTTAGCGGTTGGATTACTTGAAACCGTGCCTTGGCGTAAAAAAGTTTTATCATTATTTCAATTTATGGGTATTGCGGTTGGCCTGTATCTTCTATATTTTCTTGTAAAGTTTCCTATAACTTCCCGTGTTATTAATGAAAGTATCGCATACGATTCCCCACACTTCTATCTTATTTTGGTCCTGATTTTCTATTTTACAGCAACATGTATCAGTTCACTTTTTTCAAGCCACAAAATAATTAATATTTTTGGAATTACGGCATTGCTATCTTCTGCCGTAGCCTATGGATTTTATGCGATATCCTTCATATCAGTCTGGTGTTTTTTTGCAGCAATATTGAGCGTTATAGTTTTAATTTATTTTCATTGTTACAACAAACATGGATAATAATTATCAAAAAATCTATACCTGCCCTATGCATCCAGAGGTGCAGAAAACCGAACCTGGCAAATGTCCGGGGTGCGGGATGGACCTTATAGAAAGTGGAAAGTTGAAAGTAGAAAGTAGAAGGTCAGAGCATGTGGGACATGATATATCAAAAGTCAGTCATCGGGACCACGAGTCAGCGATGACTAATCCTGCCATGGCTAAGAAAATGGAAGCGGATATGCGGCGCCGATTCTGGATTTCATTGATACTTTCAATACCCATATTTTTGCTTTCTCCTGTTGGCACGAATATATTTAAACTTCATCTCGCCGATGAAAGAATCGTCAATTGGCTACTACTAGTTTTAACAACCCCAATAGTTTTTTGGACCGGCTCGATTTTCATTACCGGCACATACTATTCACTCAAAGCAAAAAAACTTAATATGGCGGTGCTAATTGCTACCGGTGTTCTGGCAGCTTATCTCTTTAGTGTACTGCTCACATTTATCAGGTCAGAAGGCGAGACATTCTATGAAGCTGCAGCTCTTCTCGTAACATTTGTGTTATTTGGTCATTGGATGGAGATGAAAGCGCGTCGTGGCACATCGGATTCGCTTCGGGCGCTGTTTGACCTCGTTCCGCCTAAAGCCAATGTTATTCGCGGAGACAAAGAGATGAGCGTTCCCAGCACAGAGATTGTTCATGATGATGTTGTTGTGCTGCGGCCCGGTGATAAGGTGCCGGTGGATGGCGAGATTGTCGAGGGCGAGAGTTCAATTGATGAATCTCTTGTCACCGGAGAATCTATTCCTGTCGCGAAAACTGTTGGTGCGAAAGTGGTTGGCGGATCGGTCAATTTGACCGGTACGGTCAAATTTAAAGCCGCACAAGTCGGTTCTGAAACGGTACTGGCACAAATCATTAAAATGGTGGAAACGGCCCAGAATTCTAAAGCCCCTGGCCAAAGAATTGCTGATAAAGCGGCGGCATATCTCGTAATTGTCGCAATAGGTTCTGGGCTTGCCGCATTCTTTGGTTGGTATCTTATGGCAGGTGTTGGATTCCTTATGGCCCTTACATTTGCCGTCTCAACCGTAGTTATCGCTTGTCCGGATGCTCTGGGGCTAGCTACCCCAACCGCGGTCTCGGTT
>CAZCYM010000054.1:0-6433 GCA_964502945.1 uncultured Candidatus Saccharibacteria bacterium | reverse complement strand
AGCTTGTGTGCAAGTTGGCCATTCATCGTTCATATAGATCTAGCCGACAGACAGTAGGGTCAACCGATATTTTCGCTGCTATTTTTGAACAAACAGACAGCGTCATTGCTCAGATATTCAGAGAAAAAGGAGTCAATGCCGAATCTATTATCTTAATCATAGATTCGAAGGTAACAGAAGAAGAGTTAACCCAAGAGAGACTTAAAAAACGTCTTGAACTCCCGCCATTTATTAAATCCCTCGGTTCAAGCCTTAACCTGCTAGCCCGTCAAAAACGTTTATCAAAAGTCTTCGGTCGTGATAAAGAAATCAGACAAGTAATGGAGATTCTTTGCCACCGAAAAAGATCTAATTCGGTAATGCTTATTGGCGAACCAGGCGTTGGAAAAACAGCTATAGCCGAAGGCCTAGCGATTAAGATAGAGTTTGATCCCGAGGAGTTACCTCTCCGACTCAGAGATGCACAAATAGTCAGTTTGACTATGAATGCTATAGTCGCCGGAACAATGCTAAGAGGTATGTTCGAAGATAGAATACAAAATGTGTTAAGGGAACTAAAAGAACGCCCCGACTTAATTCTATTTGTTGATGAAGCTCATACAATAATCGGCGCCGGTTCTGCTCTCGGTTCTCCGGCTGATGCATCTTCTGCTCTTAAATCGGTTATGGCTCGGGGCGAAGTAAGAATAATTGCCTCCACCACGGCTACTGAGTATAAACAGTACGTTGCTGAGGATGAGGCGTTGGCCCGTCGTTTTAGAACGGTTTATATCGAAGAGCCTACAGTTGAAGAAACTAGGAATATTCTCGAAAAAAGTAGGTCTCAAATGGAGCAAGATTATTCTGTTAAAATAGACGACCTGGCCATTGAAACGGCTATTGTAATGGCTCCTCGCTATGAAAAACATCTGCATTTACCAGATAAAGTAATTGGCTGGATAGATACCGCCTGCGTAAGATCCGAGATGGATCATACACACCTAGTATCGGCCGATACGATAATCAGCGTTATCGCCGATAATTCTAAACTACCCAATACAATGGTTTCCAGAAAAGTCGACTTAAAGCTAGAGGATATTAGTGACAAACTGAGTCAAAGAGTTATCGGTCAATCTGAAGCTATTAGAGCTGTGGCTAATCAGCTCGTACTAAACAAGGGTCCATTGAAAGACAACTTTAATCGGCCAGATGGAGTACTTCTGTTTTTGGGACCAACCGGCGTTGGTAAGACTGAACTGGCAAAGGCCTTGGCTGAATTTCTATTTGGTAACGAAAATAAAATGATAAGAATAGATATGTCTGAATATCAGACCGAGGGTGGTTCAGTTGATAAACTTATCGGCTCACCAAGAGGTATGATGGATTCTAGTCGTGGAGGCATTCTAACCAATCAGCTTAGAAACAACCCTTACTCGGTCGTTCTTCTAGACGAAATAGAAAAGACTAGTCCATCGTTAAGAAATGTATTTCTCCAAGCCTTTGACGAAGGTTGGATAACTGACGGTCGGGGCAAACGAGTCTATTTGAGCGATGCTATAATTATCATGACCTCAAATCTTGGCTCTCAACATTTTAAAAAATTAACCAATCCCCTGGGTTTTGCCGATCAGAAAGATCCCGACCTAAACCAAATAACAAGAGAAGCAAAGAGCGAAATGCACAAAACGTTCTCCCCAGAATTCATAAATCGTATAGATGAGGTTATCGTTTTTTCCCCGTTGTCGAAGTGGGTTGTCCGTCAAATAGCAAACAAATACATAGATAAGATCAGGACCACCCTTCAGAAAGAAGAAAAGTCTTTAACAATTGAAGAGGATGCCCTCGATAAGTTAATTAGGGACGGCCATAGTTTATCCTTTGGCGCCAGATTTTTAAAGAGAACCATGGATTCAGCTATAAAAATCCCTCTCTCCAACATGCTTAACCAATTCTCGAATTTTCACATTGTATTAAGGGGTGCGAATATCGAGGTTGAAGCTGACAATATTATAGATTTAGTGAAAAATCCAAAGCTAGAAGTGGTGTAGGGTCTTTCAAGAATGGCACAGAACCTCCCAAGAAGGGAGGTTTTTATTGTAAAATTACTGAAAAAATGATAAGATTTTTACTACTTACCACACCAAAATGACTAAAAACCTAGAACAAAAAGATAAGAACTCCCGGCCACCGGTTGTGGTTGTTTTGGGTCACGTTGACCATGGCAAAACAAGTTTGCTCGATACTATCCGTAAAACTAAAGTTGTAGATAAAGAATCCGGCGGTATCACTCAACATATCGGAGCTTATCAAACCGAGGTTGGGGGCAAACTAATAACCTTTTTGGATACTCCAGGTCATGAGGCCTTCACGGCCATACGGTCACGCGGAGCCAAAGTAGCTGATATCGCTATTCTTGTTATTGCGGCAGATGAAGGAGTAAAACCGCAGACCAAAGAAGCAATCGGCATAATCCAGAAGGAGAACATCCCCGTGATTGTCGCCATTAACAAGATTGATAAAGAATCGGCTAACCCACAAAAGATAAAACAAGAACTAGCCGTGGAAAATATTTTAGTTGAAGACTGGGGCGGAAAAGTACCGGTGGTAGAGATTTCAGCCAAACAGAACAAAAATATAGATGAACTACTTGATATGGTGCTTCTGGTGGCTGAACTTGAAGACCTGAAAGAAGACCTTTCCCCGCCGGTCAAAGGAGTGATTATAGAATCACATCTCGATAAAAGGCGTGGTTACGTAGCTACGGCTTTAATCAATAAGGGGGCATTAAGAGTTGGGGATTCAATAGCGGTGGGCACCATCGTCGGAAAAGTAAAATCCATGGAAGATTTCCTTGGCAAATCTGTATTGGAAGCAACACCATCTCAGCCGGTTCTTATCACTGGCTGGTCCTTAGCTCCAGGAATCGGTAGAGAACTTCGGTCGTATTCAGATAAAAATGAGGCTGATAAAATGGCAGCTGATAGTACTGAAATCACCCCCCTATTTCAGATGTTCAAAGGAAACGAATCAGACAACAGCAAAAAGACTTTAAAAATAATTTTCAAATCCGACGTCTCCAGCTCCCTTGAAGCTATTGAATCAGCTCTTGGAGCTATAAAATCTGACAAAGTCGTTTGTCAGGTGGTGGGTTATGATATTGGAAATATTTCCGAGAGTGACATAAAAATGGCCATTGGCTCTCGAGCTACGGTGGTGGGCTTTAGGGTTGTTGAAGATAATTTGGCAAAAAAAATAGCCGAGAAAGAGGGCATTAAAATTGCCACCTTCAATATAATTTATGAACTCATTGAGTATATCCGTAAAGAGATGACGAGTTTAGTAGAGCCGGAAATTAAGAAAGTATTTGGCGGTAAAATAAGAATATTGGCCGTATTCAAAATAGATTCCAAGTCTCAAATAGTTGGCGGCAAGGTTACTTCCGGGAAAATTATACGGCGTGGACTTGTTGATGTAATGAGGAATAACGCCAAGCTACTAAGCGGCAGGATAAATCAACTCCAGCACAACAAACAAGACGTGAGCGAGGTTAAGGAAGGTTCGGAGTGCGGTTTAAAGTTTGAGGCACTGGCCGGCCAGCCGTTGTGGGACATTAAAGAGGGTGATGTTTTAGAGGTATACGAGGAAGAAAAAATAGCGAGGAGTTTATAAAATTTTTAGAGTTTATAGGGTCAATAAGGTTGGTGCCGTAGCCAATTGGGAAGGCAGGAGTCTGCAAAACTCTTATGAGCGAGTTCGATTCTCGCCGGCACCTCATATGAATACATACAAAAATTATTTGGTAACTGGAGGATGCGGTTTTATCGGCAGTCATTTCATTCGGCATCTCCTAAAGAAATATAAAGATGTCAAAGTTATTAATGTCGATCTTTTAACGTACTGCGGAAATAAGGAGAATATTAAAGATGCAGTGGGAGACCCACGTTACATTTTTTACCAAGCCGACATCGGTGATTATGGAGCGATGTTTAATATTCTGAAACAACATCAAGTTGAATGCGTAGTTAATTTTGCGGCTGAATCCGATAACAATAAGGCCGTTCACTCCCCTATCGATTTTGCCAAAACCAATGCGCTGGGCACAGCAGTTCTTCTTGAAGCAGTTCGACAGGCAGGGATCAAAAGATTCCATCACATCTCAACTTGTGAAGTATTTGGTCAATTGCCGTTAAAGAGTAAGTCAAAATTTTCAGAAAAATCACCCTATCAACCGAGGACTCCTTATAATGCCAGCAAGGCCTCCGGGGATTTAATCGCCAAATCATATTACTATACCTTTAACCTGCCCCTCACCATAAGTTATTGCTGTAATAATTATGGTACTCACCAGTTTCCTGAAAAGGTAATTCCGGTTTTTGCTCTTCGGGCAATGAGAAATGAGCCGCTACCGGTTTTTAAGTCATCCGGAAACAAAAGAGAATGGATCCACGTCTTAGATCATTGTCAGGCCATCGACCTAATCCTAGAAAAAGGAAAAATCGGGGAAGCATACAATATTGGCACCGGACTTGAAAAAACTATCACCAATATTGCCGATGACATATTGAGAGTCCTACAAAAGCCGAAAACCTTGAAAAAAATTATTCCCGACCGACCCGGCCACGACTCTAGATATTTGCTCAATTCAAAGAAGATTAAAAAACTTGGCTGGAAACAGGAAATAAAATGGGCGAGTGGCTTGAAAGAAAATATAAATTGGTATAAAAATAACTCCGGATGGTGGGAGCCGCTTCTGGCTAAATCTCACTCCTGGAGATGATGAAATGAACAAGTCTGGTCCAAGAATTTATATTCTCGGTGCTTCCGGGTTTTTAGGAAGAAGATGCCGCGACTACTTGTTATCCAACAAATACGAGGTCATTGACAAAAGAGTTGATGTTACAAATTATGATTCTTTACGTTCCGTGTTTTCTAAAAAATCACCCGACGTAGTTATTAATTTTGCCGGTGTTCGAGCTTATCCGACAATCGATTGGTGTGAAGACCATAAAAAGGAAACGGTTCAAGTAAATGTTTCCGGTGCGATAAATGCCATGTTGGCGGCCTTAGAAGTTGGCGCTTATCCAATACAAATTTCTTCTGGCTGTGTATATAGCGGCGGTCTTGGACGTTTCTTTACCGAAGACGACGAGCCAAATTTTTACGGAAGTTTCTACTCGAGAATGAGAATCGTTCTTCAAAAAGCCCTAGCTGAACTTCCAATTCTATATGCTAGGATCAGAATGCCGATGTCGTGTTACTCTGACCCTCGTAACTTTATTAATAAAATAGCTTCCTATGGGCAGGTTATTTCTGTTCCTAACTCCGTAACTCTTATCGAAGACTTATGGCCAGCCATAGAAAAATTAATCGAGGCCAGACCAACAGGCATACTAAACTTGACTAATGAAGGTCATATAGAGCACAAAACGATATTAAGTGCCTATAAAGAATTTGTTGATCCGGATCATACCTACGAGAAAATAACCCTAAATGAGCTTGAAGGACCAGGGGGCATAACCAAGGCTAGGCGAAGTAATTGCATTCTATCGACAAAAAGGGCGGAATCTCTTGGTATCTCGATGCCAAGATTAGATGATGCTAAAATTGAAGCGATAATGAAAAAATTCAAAGCCAGCCTCAACACAAAAACATGAAAGGAATTGTTTTAGCCGGTGGAGAGGGCACGCGCCTATCCCCTCTCACCAAAATCACATCGAAACAACTACTACCGGTTTATAACAAACCGATGGTTTTTTATCCGATGGAAACGTTGCTTGAGGCCGATATAAAGGAAATTTTGTTCATTATTGCCCCCGATCATGCCGGAGATTTTCTTAAATTGCTAGGATCGGGCCGACAATTCGGAGCTAAGTTTACTTATGAAATCCAAGATAAGCCTGAGGGATTAGCTCAGGCTTTTATTATTGGTGAAGATTTTATAGGTCAAGATAATGTGACTATGATTCTGGGCGATAACATTTTCGAAGATGACTTCAGCCAAGTAATCAAAGGGTTTAAATCCGGAGCTCACATATTTGCCAAAAAAGTAGCAGACCCCGAAAGGTTTGGGGTGGTAAAATTTGATTCTAAGAATAGGGCAGTAAAAATTGAAGAAAAGCCAAAAAAGTTCTTATCGCCTTACGCCATAACTGGGCTCTATATTTATGACTCCCAAGTGGTAGATGTAGCTAAAAACATTAAACCCTCGCCCCGCGGAGAGTTAGAAATCACAGATTTGCATAATTGGTATCTAAAGAAAGGCAAACTTAAAGTCGATATCGTAAATGGCGAGTGGATTGACGCTGGAACGTTTGACTCTTTAGCCCAAGCCACTCAGTGGGCTATAAAAAGTAAGTTGAAAAGTGGTCTAAAATAAGATAAAATATAAAAGTTAAAAGAGCCGGTGTGGCGGAATTGGCATACGCAACGCACTTAAGATGCGTCGCCCGTAAGG
>CAZCYM010000053.1:1817-6442 GCA_964502945.1 uncultured Candidatus Saccharibacteria bacterium | reverse complement strand
CTGGTTCTGGAGTGTGGTGCATTACCTGGTCACATGAAATAAAGTCAAACCAATAAGAATAAGTAAAATTAGTTATATCTGCTCGTACGACTAGGCAGTTTTTAAACTCTTTCAATGTTTCTCTAGCGACTTTAAGAGCCGAGGGGCTTTGATCCATCGCAACTATTTGAGCGCTAGGATTGCACTCAGCAAATAACTTAGAATCCCTTGCTAAACCACAACCAGCTTCAAGTATTATTTTCTTGTCTTTTAGGAATTCTCGTAAACCATCGACGGTCTTATAACCATAGCGGTCAAGATACCATTGCCGATATATATTCTCAGTAGCTTGGGCCCATTGAGGCACTCTCTTCCATTTATAATCGAAAAAATCAAAGGTTAACTTCTTGTCTGGTTTTTGCATAATTGCCTTTCTTTGCTAAAGTTCTTGTGATAATAAAACAAAAGTTCGTTATCATGTCAACATAAAACGAGGCGTTTCGCCTCGTTAAATAAAAGATAAAAAAATAACTTTAATTTTCAACTTTCCACTTTCAATTTTAAACTATTTGGATATCTCCTATTGGAATAATGAACTTACCGCCCCGACGCCTAAACTCAGAGTCTTTTTCCTTTTCAACAATTAGATTGGCATAATTCGGCGCCAGAATAATAAAGTAATCGGGTAAGTCTTTTTCAGCCTCGGCACGAGAAATAATGGGAATATGAGTAACTGGTGAATACTTGCCTTGTTTAGCCGGAGAATCGTCAACTAAAAATTTAATATGTTTTCCATCGAGACCGGCCAGTTTAAGAATAGAAAACCCTTTTGCCGCCGCTCCATAGCCAGCCACGACTCCTTTTAAGCCCCTGACTAAATTGTTAAGCTTCTTTGCTTCTTCAGTAACTTCTCGCTGGTATCTTTGAGCCGTTTCATAATTATTATATTTTTTATCTTCATTCAATAATGATAAAAATCTCGCAGTTAGTTTTTTATTGTAACCAGCATAAAGGCGCAAAGAAAGGCCATCCCCTTGAGCTTCAGTGACATAATCATCAAAAACATTCATACCATACATTCTTTCAAGATCAACCCAATTTTTAAGAGAGAAATAATAATAGTTATCATGATAGATAAGAGCATAATGTTTCTCTTTAATCATTCCGGGCCAATAATTACACTCAACCCAGAAGATTCCATCTTTGGCTAAAAGAGCTTTTACGCCCTTCATAACCGAATGGATATCATCAATGTGGGCTAGACAATTAGCTCCACCAATTACTTTAGCTAAGCCGAACTCTTTACCAATATTTCTAGCTACTCGTTCGTTGAATTCTGCTGATAAGGTAGGAACACCTCTGGCAATAGCTCTCGTAGTCACGTTAGTAGATGGGTCAACTCCAAGTATTTTTCTTTCTTTGAACTTTTTAAGAACCGTACCATCATTCGAACCGATTTCAACTATAAAATCTCCAGGGTTAGTCATCCTCTCGATATCGGCCACCAAGCCGTTAAAAGCCATCATGTACTGACTATTTTGAGGCATATCGCCAGTGTAGTAGAGATAATCCTGATCCTGATAGATTTCTTTTGAAGAAACTGGATTTACAATCTGAACCAAAAAGCATTTCTGACACTGCTCAACCACTAAAGGATAGGTTTTTTCTTTACCCAGATCTTCTTTTTCAAGCAGAGAATTGACTAAAGGATTTTCACCAAAATCAATTACCGTTTTGAATATATTAGCATGACACAGTCGGCAATACTTATTGTCAATGTTCGACATGTTCTTAGCTCCTTTCAAGAGTTGGAACAAATTCGCGAAGCCATTCTAACACATCAACTTTTGGATGCCAACCGAGCAATTCTTTTGCTCTGGTAATATCAGCTTCATGACGCTCCACTTCAAATCCTCTTTTTGGGATAAAGATTACCTCTCCGCCAATTGCCGTTGCTACATCTTCCATCGTTGTCACCTTTTCAGTGCCAATATTTATGATTTCACCTCCGCCAGTTTTATCTGATTCACAAGCTCTGACAAAAGCATCAGCGACTTCTTTGACATAAATAAAATCTCTCTGGCCACTTCGAAAAGATGACTGAGCAGTTGTTTCGGTCAAAGTAATCGGCTTGCCACTTTTCTTGGCTCGAAAGAAAGCCGCCATAGCCGTATCTGGTCTTTGGTTTTCCCCGAAAACCTGAAACAAACGTAGAGTTACTGTCGGAAGTCCATAGCATTTGCTCCACATCCGGCATAGATATTCACATGAAAGTTTTTGCCAGCTATATGGCTCAATCGGATCAGGATCAGAGGGCATGTCTTCTCGCCACGGCGTAGGATTATGGCCATACAAAGAAGCAGTAGACGAAAAAACTAGTTTCTTGACCCCACACTTTGCAGCCTCTCTTAAAACTTTCGCTGTCATTTCGACATTATCTCTAGTTGTTTCTATCGGATGTTCTATTGAATAAGGAATATTCGTAACAAATGCCAAGTGAATAATATAGTCAAAACCATCAAGATTAAGATCTCTTACATCTTCTTTCCAAAAAACACATGGAGGCGAGTAGCTCGGATCACGATCACGGATATCGACTCCAATTACTTCCCAACCTTTTTTCAGACACGCTTCAACAACATGAGGTCCAATAAAACCAGAAACACCAGTAATGAGAACTGTTTTCATATATATCTCCTGCAGTTTTCAAAAAACTTGATTAGATATTGCTATTATTAGTAGTTACTGTAAAGTCTTGACAAAAAAATATAAAAGATTATGATTATTAGATGGTTGGAACCCAGCGGAAAGGAGTAGACAATGAGTTCGAGTCATGTATATGTAGGAGATCTATATAGAGGCGGACAACCCTTGGTGAGTAAGCCCGTGGTAGCTAAAGATCCCAAAGAAGCTTTCAGAGAGTTCATTAAAAAGAACACCGACCTTTGTACTCATTATTGGTCTGTCGGAGGAATGGGTTCAGATGTAGGAGCTTGGGGAGATGATATTTATTTCAATAGAAGAAAAGGAGTTTTAAGGACACTCCTTTCATTGCCCATCATCTGGCGGTTCAATTGCACTCTCCTTGCATCTTTAGACCTAGCCCATACAATAAGCTGGCAAAAAAGATTCGCTCATTATAAAGATAAAACTGATATACTTGTAATTTGTGTTTATACGGGAGTAGTAGAAGAAGTTATAGTGAGACTAGAGATATTGGCAATGGATTTTACAAATCAAACAGGTATCAAATGTGATGTGGTTGAAAATTTTTTCTTTAAGAGTTAGCGGCGTAGCCGCTTTTTTTATTTAAATTAGCCTAGACTCGTGGATCTTGTTCCACTTCTCCTTCAATAGCGACACATACATTCCCCTATCCCAATCTTTTCGGCCAAACCAATCATTAAAACGAATTGAGAGGCCTTTTTTCTCGGCATATAGAGGGGTCTCGATACCCTTCTTGCGCAAAATATTCCGAAGAATAACCTTTTGATCAAGGCCGTTAATTTTTAAATCAGTTGGCAAGCTAAAACCAAATTCTATCACTCTTTTGTCTAAAAATGGACAGCGATTTTCAATTCCAAATGCCCCAGCCATTCGGTCACCCATCTGAAGCAAACTCGGCATTACTAACTTAAAATCAGCAAATCCCATAGCATCAATTGGATTATCAAACATTTCAAAGTATGGTTTAACTTTTTCTTTCACGAATTCAATACTATTATTTCTGGCTGTAATCCTCGCAAAACCATCTAAATAGGGAGAATAAAACTTGTTAAAAAGATATTTATATGAAGGATATTTTTTATTCATTTCATACTCACGAGCAATGGGAAGATATCGCACATAACCCCCAAAAATTTCATCCGCCCCCTCACCGGATAAAACTACTTTTACTTTCTTGCTTGCCTTATCAGCTAATTTCCATAAAGGATATGATGATAGAGATCCGACGGGAAAATCCAAATGCCATACCACTTTCTCAATTTTTTTACTAAAATCACTTTTCCAGTTTTTACCATCATCAAAATAAAATTTGTGCTCAAAGTCAAAAAGGGCCGATATTAAAGTAGAATCAATCCCGCCGGAATAATATAGGCCATAAGGCACGTCGCTTCTGGTTCTTATGCTAACCGCATCACTAAGCAAATCCTCAAGCTCTTCCTGGGCTGTTTTAGGATTAATATCTCTTTTTTTAAATTCCCAGTAGGGTTTTATTTTATAGTCACCCTTCGATAAATCATAAGACAAGTAGTGAGCCGCCGGCAGTTCATAAACATCTTTCCAGAGAGTATTAATATGACAATGCTGAAAAGCATCAAAAAATTCATCTTGGCGCTGAGTAAGCGCTACTTGACCCTTAAAAGCCTTGGCTTCTGACGCAAACAAGAATTTTCCCCCTTTTTTATAATAATAGAGCGGTTTTTCACCGGCAATATCGCGGGCTAAAGTAAGTTGCTTCTTTTTTGTATCGTAAATCGCAAAAGCGAACATTCCATTCAATTTATCGAATATTTTTACTCCCCATTGCCGATATGATTTCATCAAAACTTCGGTATCAGAAGTTGTATTGAATTTCCATCCCAATTTCTGAAGTTCTTTTTTTAGTTCCAAATAGTTATATATTTCGCCATTATAAGACAGGA
>CAZCYM010000053.1:0-1807 GCA_964502945.1 uncultured Candidatus Saccharibacteria bacterium | reverse complement strand
AAACCCCCCTTCCTTATAGGGAGCAAGGCCGGGAGATTCCAAATCAATAATTTTCAACCGTCCCATCCCTAGTTCAATATTGTTATCTTTATAGACGCCAAACTCATCCGGAGCTCTGTGCTCCTGGATTTTAAGCATCTTCTCAACTCCTTTATGATTTATTGCTCCGCCGATACTACACACTTTGACATAATTTCTAATTCCTAATTCCTAATTTCTAATATTTTAGAAGTGAGTAGGAAATAGCAAATTAAAACATGAAACTACATAGGAAAACTAAAAGATACTATACTTTTTTCCCTCGA
The DNA here is from genome assembly GCA_964502945.1 of uncultured Candidatus Saccharibacteria bacterium. Lineage (GTDB taxonomy): Bacteria > Patescibacteriota > Minisyncoccia > 2-02-FULL-40-12 > GWA2-44-9 > 2-01-FULL-39-28. The sequence goes on along the minus strand of CAZCYM010000053.1, from coordinate 1,502 downwards.
GCGTGTCGATATTGACAAAAATAATATAATAAAGTAACATATTAATTACCGGCGTAAACTGCGCCGAGAGAGGAGAACTAGATGTTCGGAAGAGGCGCTAATGTCACGAAAGAATTCGATCCTAAAAAGTATTATAGCGTAGACGGCGCTACGCTTATATTCTATGGCTATAGTCAAAGAGCGGGAACTAGTACTTTTGAATATACAATTGATGATTCGAGTCGTAGAACTAAGATTGTCGCAGAAATCTTGAAAAGCGTTACTGGCCACAGTGGAAGACATATCACACTTGATCCAGCAGTTACGAATCCAAATCGATTAGTAATCTATCTTACCCCGCCATACAGGGAAACAGGCCTTTAATTAGGGCCTTTTTTGTTTCTCAAAATAACGTACATGAATCTTATTTAATCCTACAAGTCCCGCTAAGATGAAGATCGCCTCCACTGGGTAGCGTAGACCGGCCGAACTCATAATTCCGCTTAAAGCCGCAAAATATAAGATCACTAAAATCAAAAATCCAATCATGGATTTCTTATATTTATCTACTTCCCGGCAAGATGAAATGGCTGTAACAATCATACCCGAGAATAATATGAATAAAAAGAATCTTTCTAGCATGACTAAAAATAGCATTAGTGTAATAGATTTAATGAAAGAAAGTGATATCTGGAGTGATGGCAAAGGAACATCAGACCAATAATGAATTCCGTCTCTGGTAAAAAACTTAAAAAACTGAATACCCCTTACAACCAACAAGGAACTGGGCGATTCAAACATAATATCAAGGGCTTTTTCCTTTAAATAAGTCCCGGAAGAGAACAAAGCAGAAAATTCACCCATATTAGCACCAAAATCTTCTTCTGCTCTTTTAGCCAATATAATAGCGGCTTCCCCGTTAGATACACCGTGATTGTAAGCATAAACAGCCGGCGCATCAAAAAAATACATTTGGGAAGGGATAATTGATGACAGAGAAAAATGACCGAAGGTTGTGTAGTTTCTATATAGCCAAGGGGAAATCCCAACAAAGAAAATAATTCCTAGAATCAGACCAGTTTTTAAAACACTCTTTAAACTGAGTCGGCCATAAATCCATCCCGTATAAACAAAAGAAAGTAAAAATGGCAAATAAATAAACTGGGCAATCGGTCTGATAAAAGCAAGGAGTGGCAACGACAATGCCGTAATTAACAAGTATTTACCCTCGTTGTCTTTTAGAAATTTAAGCCAAAACCAAACTGACAGCATTAACACAAAAGCAAAGAAAGATTGGGTTAAAAATTTCAAACTAACCTGAATAGAAAACGGCATGGCTAAAAAAACAGCCGCCGCCCAGTAACCTATTTTGGCACTACCATAATCCTTAGCCAACAGAAAAATTATCCAAGCAATCCCAATAACTAACAATGACTGGGTTATTAAAGCTAAGTGGTAACTGCCAAAAATAACCTTATGTAGTAATAGAAAGATGGGATAGCCAGGCGTTCTAAAAGCGTCTG
>CAZCYM010000052.1:0-6499 GCA_964502945.1 uncultured Candidatus Saccharibacteria bacterium | reverse complement strand
TGCTGGGGAAATATTGAAGCGCCATTTAAAGCACCTAATAATCCGCCGACAATCGAGGCATTGGTATCTGTATCTCCTCCGGCATTTCCAACATCGTAGAGTGTTTCTATGGAGTAGGGATTTCTAAGGAAGAAAGCATAACTGAAGGGTAGCGAATTATAGACATAGCTTGTTCCTCCATCGAATATTTTTATTATTTCCTCTATTGTCAGTGATTTCAGTTCAATTTTAGAAAGGATGTCGAAACGCCCAAGAAGATTATCTTTTAACGGTGGAATCTCGGTAAAAATTACGAAATCTGACCAGTAGGATATATCTCCCAGGAATTTTTTTACCGAGAAATTTCCGCTTAGACAAAGATTTACTGCAAAAACATGAGCCAGAGCCGAGTCGATGGCTATTCTCTTATAATGCGTCATGAGGGTTAATCCGATGATATTATTAATGAATTTAGATTTCCACTCAACCCATTGATCTAGCCAAAACGGAGAGGCACGCAAAGCGCCAATAGGGGATACTTTCATAGCCACCCCGTTTCCCACGCCACTTTTAGGTTTATTATTTTTACCTGATTCTAGCCAATGCATTCCATTAGCTAGTTTTTGAATGGCTTGATTGGTTGTTTTGCCGAATCCTAAATTTCCTTCTTTTTGCCATGATTCAACATGGCGCTTAGCCAGACTATCGAGATCAATTTTCTTCTGTTCAATAAGTGATTCAGCGACGACCAAAGTCAATTGGGTGTCATCAGTCCAAGTTCCGGCTTCTCGGCCATCAAACCATTTGTGGCCATCAGGACGGACATAGGTAGCAAGGCGTCCATGTTTATTTCTAATTTGTTCAGGAGTCCAGGTCTCGACTGGCATATAAAGAGCATCACCAATGGCAATACCCAGAAACATTCCGATCACTCGGTCTTTTTCTACGCTCATTCCGTCCCCCTAGTTGTTAAGGTAGTTGCTATATAATACCAGAAATTTGTCATATCTCAACCTCGTTTTCAAAGTACATATAGTGTAATAAATACACTATATCAAAAGATATATATTATGCAAGTGGGTACGAAAAAGCCACCTATGCGGTGGCTGTTGATTCCTTATTTTCACCAAGTTCTTTCTGAAATCTTTCTTCATCAAACTGATATCCGGGACCTAGGAATTCCACAATTCTTTTTGCATCTCTATGGGCGTTGCCAAGGCATACCGATGCGCCAGGTGAAGGTGTGGTGTTAAAGATTATCTTATCACCAACGAGACTCGCATCTCCCATCTCGAGATCGCCGGTCTTTAAATTTACGATTTGAGGCCTGATTCCGCCGGCTCCTTTACGAAGCTTCAGATCTCGATAGCGCATCATTGGCACTACCTTTCTCACTTCCTGTAGGAATAATATTTTGCCGATTACTGGAATATCGAAAAGTATGTTTTTAAGAACATACCAAGTTAATCTACGTTTCCAGAGAATCTTCAACAAACTGACAATGCCTCGGAGAGATGTTGCTAAAGGTAACTGCAGAAAGTCTTTGAAGGTCTCATAGTGATGGCGCTCCATCAGTGGCAGTACTTTGGTTGTTGGACCAAAGCGGGTTTTTGTCATATCTAAGATATCTGGGTCTCCATGAATTTCGGCGAATGGCCGTCCTTCAACTTGCATTCTATAGACCTTATTCTCCAGCCAATGTCCGGTATCATAGAAACTACCGGCGACCGATAGAATTCCATAGTCTAAACCATAGCCCAATTTTTGAGCGAAGAATAAGCTATACGGACCGGCAGCAAATACGACAGTGTCGGCAAAAATCAATCCAGATGGAGTTGAAAGAACATAGCCAAGAAATGGTTTATCTCCAACATTGAAACTGGAACTGCCACATTTTTTTATTAAACCTACCGGAGAGTTAAATCTAATCCTGAATCTATTGTTATTTATCTCGGCATCTTTCGCCAGATGGATGGCAAGTTGCTGATAATCAACGATGTAACCCTCGCTGCTACCCATAGCCGCAATAGGCTTATTCGGATCTCTGCCTTCTATAATCTTCGGCTCTATTTTTTTTAGATATCTTCCACAAGAGAACCACAAATCTGGATAATGGGGCTTGAACTCTGTATATCTTTTTTTGAGTGCTTGGATCTCTTTATCTGTTATTGCAATTACCATTCTCCGGACTTTGCGAGATAGTTTTATATCATTCTTGCTATCGACGTAGCGTCTTAGCGCTGTTGCCGATTCTCTCACCTTGAGAGCATGATCCAGATCGTAATTTGTTTCGGTACTACCATCATGCGAAGTTTGGGCGTTATTAAGCGGATGCGAATTAACAGTTGCTACCTGTTCATATTTTTCTAGTAAAATAATATCGCGTACATTGCTGAATCTACTCAGGGCATATGCCAATGCAGTGCCCGTGACACCGCCACCAACTATGGCGACTTCGTATCTTTTTCTAGCCGCGTCATTTGTTTTCAAGGTACACCTCCAGCCAGCTTAGCTGGCTCCATCGAGTCAAACTCGATGCCGAAACTTCTATTATTTTATCATAAATTAGTAACTTGTCAATCAAAATAAAAAAGAGCCGTTATGGCCCCTTATTTTTATAGAAGAATTGATCCTTCATACTGCCAATGAGAACGGCAATGTCCGTCTGGAAAGAAAATTATATTTCTAAGTTCTTCATTGTCTGGCTGGACTGTTAAGCAATTATTCAAACATATGTTTTGACCGTTAAGATCATAAACAATCGCACCATGAGTTAATCTCATAATCGGTGACGCTTTTTCTTGAAGGTATGTTTTGATGTTGTCTAGCTGTGTTTCTGAAAGATGATGGGCGTTTGTCCAATCCCAGGCTTCTTGATGTTCGGGATGTTCTGGTTTGTTGACCGGTGTAATCGTTAGTTGTTCTACTTTATTTTGTTTGGCGAAATGTACAAGTTTACAAAGCTTATCGCTCGAGTCTATATAGTCTTTAGCGGCGATACAGGTCAGCCGAACAGAAAATCCAAAACCGTGAAGTTTGTCGATTAGTTTAGGAAGATCTATGTAATCTGTTCTGTTGGCAAGATAAATAACTTTATTTGGAGCCGGATCGTAGTGAACGATAGATATGGCGATCGTAGTCATTCCAAGTTTGTACCACGATTCAAGATAGTGGTCGTATTTTGTTGGCCGTTGAGCCAGCATAATACCATTGGTCTGAATCTCAATAAGAGGGAACTCAAATTTTGCCATTTCTCTCAGATATTTTGAGATTTGCTCTGGGAATAAAGTCGGCTCACCCTTACCGGTAAACATTGCCGTTGTAACACCGGACTGCTTGGCCAGAAGGCAAGCTATTCTGAAATTACGCAAATTTACTTCTGGTTCTTTTAATTCATCGAGTCCGCAAGGGGGAGTCATCTTTGACACGCAAAATGGGCATCGGGCATTACAGGCCTCGCTTCCGGCAATGATGCTGAATGTCTGGATTTTCATCGCGCCTCCTTTGTTAATGTGCAGATTAAACTTGAATAATACTACAATAATTTATTAATTATGTCAATCATTGCTGTTCTTGACATAAAATATGGGGGAGAGTAACATAGTGTATGTAATACACTAACTCATACGATTTGACATAAAAAGGGGTTAGTGTATTATCAGAAAGCGGTTTTTTGACAATTAACTAAAAGAAAGGGAGGAGACGCTGTGGGGAAGAACTTGAAAGTGCACCTGGTTGTTATTGATGGACAGAATGACTTTATGGGAAATGACGACGGTACGCCATATTCAGTTAAATTAGAGGGCGGAAAAGCTCTTACAGCCAGCTTACCTGTAAAAGGCGCAGTTTCAGACATGAAGCGCTTAGCCAAAATGGTTGATCGTATCGGACCGAAGCTTGAAGATATTCATGCGACTCTTGATTCACACCGTGTTATCGATGTTGCCCATGCTGGTATGTGGCGCGATGAGAATGGCAAATCGCCAAACCCATTTACGCTAATTACTTCGAACGATATCTCTAATCGCATCTGGACTCCACGCAACCCAAATTTGCGTCAGAGAATGCTTGATTATGCCCATGCTCTCGAGGCCAGGGGCAATTACTTGCTTATTATATGGCCGGAGCATTGCTTGATTGGAACTTGGGGTCATAATGTCCAAGCTGACTTGGCGGAAGCTCTTCTACGATGGGAGAGAAGCCAGTATGCAAACGTTGATTATGTAGTTAAGGGTACTAACCCTTACACTGAACACTATGGAGCATTGATGGCTGAAGTTCCGGATCCGTCCGATCCCAGCACTCAGCTCAACACTGCTTTTCTTGGTGTGATGCAGGACGCCGATATTATCGGTTTTGCTGGAGAAGCATCAAGCCATTGCGTTTTGACGACCCTGAAACAGGTTGTTCAGAATATTGGTAAGGAACATTTGAAAAAGTTTCATCTTCTGACTGATTGTATGTCGCCAGTGGCACCTGCTCCCGGAACTCCGGATTTTCCGGCCATTGCTGATAAATTTCTGAAAGAAATGGCTGTTGAAGGCATGACACTTACTACTTCAACTGAGTTTTTGAGGTAAGGAGGACACAATGCCACGACTCGATGAATCAATGCAAAGCCATAAGATTGGCGGTTCATTCACTTTCTCAGCTGCTCGTGTTGAACGGCTTGGAGCTACGGAATATACGTTGGTTACTGTTGCTGTTGACGAAACCGGATCAGTTCAGGGCTTTTCTGACCAGTTGCGAGAAATGCTTGTTAACGCCGTGGAATCTTGCAAGAAATCGCCACGATCAGATAATCTGCTGATTAGGGTTATTACTTTCGGTACGCAGTATAAAAACGGCGTCAATGAGATCCATGGCTTTAAGCCTTTGGGTGAAATTGATACCGTAAGTTATCCGACTATTAAGCCAGGGGGATCAACGCCTCTCTATGATGCCTGCTATTCAGCTATCGGATCACAGAATGTTTATAGCAAAAAATTAGTTGATCAGGATTTCTCTTGTAACGGCATTGTGTTTATTATTACTGATGGCGGTGAAAATGCATCCGTAGCAACTGCACAGATGGTAGCCGATGAAGCCAAGAAATCAGTTTCCGGCGAAATTTTGGAATCAATGATCTCAGTACTTATCGGAATTAATGGCAGCTCTTATTCCCAGTGGTTATCTCAATTCCAGAAGGATGCAGGTTTAACCCAATACATTGATGCTGGCGATGCTACGCCTCGGAAGCTCGCAAAACTTGCTGCGTTCGTATCGAAATCTGTTTCAAGCCAATCACAGGCCCTGGGAACCGGTGGACCGAGTCAGAATATTTCGGCCACAATATGAGAATTTCTATGGGAGACGCCTGCGTCTCCCTTTTTCATCCGAGTCACAATCATGAAAGGAGGTGTGCGAATGGGACAGCGTTTCTATGTTGACGATTACTTCCATATCGGACAAATGCATTTAGGTTCAGGCAAACCATGCCAAGATTATTCTTTTTCTGGAGTAATTGATGAAGGAGTTTTTGCCATAGTTTCTGATGGTTGTTCAACAGGACGCCATACTGATGTAGGTGCAAGAATTATTGCCCTATCAACAGTAAGTGCTCTTCAGCGGTGGTTGAAAGCAGCTCATATCCCAATTAATAAATTGGGTCAGCTTGTTAACGAGCAGCATAATTATGCAATTTTAAAATCATGCGAAGCATTTAATCTCCAACTTCCAGATATGCTCGCAACATGTCTCTACACCTGTCTTACGCCCATGGGCGGATTAATAGGTGTCCTGGGCGATGGAGTGATAGCGAAGGTATACAGAGATGGATCTATTACGCTTGCCGCGTATCGGTGGGATAACAACACTCCGTTGTATCCTGCTTATGCTGCCGATAACTACGATAGCTTTATTAAAGTCCACGGAAACGATTCTGACCTTAGTCCTCTTCAAGTCGAACACCATCATTATAATGCTCTCGGAGACGTACAGATAAATCTGCAAAGTATAAGTTTGGGCGAGGCCATTAAAGGTATTACTCAAAAAATATCCAGCGATGAAGCTGCAGAGCTATCTTTCTTGGCCGTGTTTACTGATGGTGTAATGCAGGTTGAGGAAATCCATTGGAAGGATGCCGTTCTTCAATTACTGGCGTTCAAGAATGTTGAGGGTGAATTTGCCAAAAGACGGATGATCCGGTTTATCAAAGACTCTAAGGCCAATGGTAAAAAGGGACCGCTCGATGATATTTCTTATGCTGTGATCAGAATAGATCATGAAACGCCTAAGGAGATCTGATGTCTGGGATCAAAGGCAATACCCAGGTAATGCTCGAGGGTAAAGGCCCACTTACCTTGAGGCAAAACGATTATCTTGCTACCGGTGGTGAGGGAACAATATATAAAGTGAATGGCATGGTCGTCAAGATCTATACTGATCCTGATAAGATAGTGCGCGATAACATTCCTGGAAAGATAAAAAAACTTTCTGTGTTTGTTCACCCTTATATTTCTGTTCCCCAGGGCTTGGTATT
>CAZCYM010000051.1:0-6600 GCA_964502945.1 uncultured Candidatus Saccharibacteria bacterium | reverse complement strand
AAAATTCCTTGTAGGGCAAAACCCAACTCAGATTAGGCGCTTGAGAAGTAAATGGAATGTCAAGATTTACTTCGGTTGATAGATGGGGACTAACAACTGGTAATTTAGATTGAGTCGGTATAACTTTAGGGGTGGGCGTTGTTTTATACACCGACGGAGAAGGTAGTGGTTCTTTTATAATTTCGGGATCATTCAAACGAGAAACTAAAAGAGCGACCAACGGAAAAGCCATGGCGAGCATAATAACTGTCAGGAATTTTCTTTGGAATTTCCTAAAAAACATATCTTAATTTTATACTATAGAAACTTATTTATAAATACTTCGAAAAACTGGAAATTATAAAAATAGTTTTTGAATTGGCTATGGACCAATGAGAAATTACCCGATATTAATAAAAATCCAATTGCAATCAGAGATAGTCCGGCTACTTTATTTATAATTGAGAGAGTGCTCCCCCACCTTCCGAAGGCAGTAAATGCTTTGCCAATCAAAAGTGATGTAATGAGAAATGGAAGGCCTAAGCCGATAGAAAAAATTACTAGTAAAAAAGTCCCCTCGAGAACCGTTCCGGATGTCGAAGATAGAAGTAAAATAGAACCTAGAAGCGGGCCAACACAAGGTGACCAGCCAAGAGCAAAAATTGCGCCCAGTAGAAAAGAATTGGCCAGCGAAACATGACGAAACAGTCGTGGAACAGCAATTTGTTTCCCTGAGTTAAGCCACGGAATATCGAGCAGCCCAAGAAAAACCAATCCGAAAGCAATAATAAATAATCCGCCGATTTTTTCTAATAACTCCCGAATGACAAAAAGCGTGCCGAGATAAGAAAATGCCACACCAAAAGAAATAAAAACCAGAGAAAATCCTAAAACATAAAAGACGGCATTTTTGAATATCCGCCAACGATAAGGGGTCAGGTCCCCTTCGGACAAAAAGGGGCCTGACCCCTTTACTCCGGAAATAATACCTAAAAAGGCCGGTACCAACGGCAAAGTACAGGGCGCAAAAAAAGTCAGCACCCCGGCAATAAAAGATGAGGTTGTGATGACTAAATTAAATTCTGGCATCGGTACTAAATTTATTAAACACCGTCTTCCCAAACTCAATCGCTAGAATATTGAAAATTCCTATTCCCAAAACTCCTAAAAGCCAATTCATTGGTAAGGGTGCAGTACCTATTACTCGGCTCAGCGGCGGAAAGTAAATCGCCAGCCCCATCAATACCAAGCCGATTAACACTCCCGTAACCAGATATAAATTTGAAAATGGGTTATATCTGAAAATACTTTTACGAAGACTCCTCAACGAAAAAGACGCTAACAGAGTGTAAGTTCCAAAACTAGCGAAGATAAATGTCTGAGCTAAATTAACAGGTAGGCTAAGCTTGAGCATTAACCAATATATCACGAAAAGCATGGCGCTCGTCGTCGCTCCTATAGCAAGAACTAGAAATTTCATCCTGACATCAAAAATATTTTTTGATAACTTCCTTGGTCGATGGCCTAGTTCATCAACGCCCTCGTCAAAAGCGAAAGCGATTGCTGGGAAACTATCAGAAAAAAAGTTAACAAAAAGTATTTGAATGGCATTAAGCGGCAAAGCTAAGCCCATAATAATAGCGCCGCCGATAAGAAAAAGCTCGTCCAATGAATTTGATAAAAGATAAACAACAACTTTTTTGATATTGTCGAGGATCTTTCGACCTTGTTCTATCGCCACAACCATTGTCTCATAGTTATTGTCGAGTATGACTAGATCAGCCGCACTTTTAGTAACATCGGTTCCAGAACCTAAAGCAACTCCAATGTTGGCCACTTCAAGAGCTGGAGCATCATTTACGCCATCACCGGTCATCGCTACAATATAACCCTTCTCTTGGTAAAGTTTAGCAATAGCCACCTTTTGTTCCGGAGTTACTCTGGCATAAACTGATACCTCATCGGCTCGAGCAAATAATTCTTCTTTGGTTAGATGGTTTAGATCATCTCCGGTCAAAACCGCTCCCTTCCCATCAATCAGACCCAACTCTCGGGCTACGGCTTCAGCCGTGCCTTTATGATCCCCGGTGACAATTATTGTTCGAACACCGGCTTCGCTTATCCTATTCATGGATTCAAAAACTCCCTTGCGTAAAGGATCATGAAAAGTTATCAATCCATCAAAATCAAAGTTGTTAAAGTCATGTTCGCTCAAACTGTTATAATTCGGACATGGTTCTTTGGAAATAACTCCCACAACTCTTTCTCCACTAAAAGCCCTTTCGTCAATTTCTTCAACAACTTCTTTTTTTTCTTCTTCGGAGAGATTGGTAAAACTAAGTAATATTTCCGGAGCTCCCAGCAACATCATCCGACGGCCTCCGTTATGAGCATGGACAGAAATGGCATATTTACTAATTGAACTAAAGGCCAATCGATCAAATACCGGACTCTCCTCAAGCACCCGATTGATAAAAATACCTCTCTTGGCTGCACCCTCAACTAGGGCTACCTCCATAAAATTTCCGAACATTTGCCATTTTTCAAATGGTTCATCTGGATTTTCGATAACCACATCTACTGTTGTTATTGCCTCCTTTAATAAATTAGAAACCTGTTCGGGGCTGGATCCCTTGCGAGGTATGATGGCCGTAAGCTCCATTCTTGCTTCAGTAAGAGTGCCGGTCTTATCGGTAAGTATCAAATTTGTCGAACCCAAAGTTTCAGTGGCAAGTAACTTCCTGACCACGCCTTTTCTGCGAGCAAGACGCTCAACCCCTACTGCCAGAATAACAGTTAAGGCAACGGGTAAACCTTCGGGTACCGCCGAAACAGCAACCGCAACAGCAATCAAAAACATTTCGAACGGATCGTATTTTAAATAAATTCCTAATCCAAAAAGGGCAATAGTAAGAATTAGTAAAATAACTCCGGAAAACATAGAAAACCGGGAGATAGCTACCTGAAGAGGTGTTTGAGTTTTTCCTTTCTCTGCAATAAGAGCGGCTATTCTGCCAAATTCAGTATGAGTTCCAGTCGCTGTAATAATAACATCGGAAAAACCACTCACCGCAGAAGTGCTTCCAAATACCATAGAGGTTCGATCACTCACCGGCACATTTGGCTCCAAGGTATCAATCTTCTTATCAACGGGTAATGATTCACCGGTTAAAACCGATTCATCAACTGCAAAATTGTTAGCAAAAATTACCCTCCCATCGGCCGGAATTTTATCACCTTGGGCTATCCTAATAACATCTCCAGGGACAAGACGAGAAGCATCGATAATTTCTTCATGGCCGGAACGGCGAACTCGAGAGCGGGTTTTAACATAAGACTTAAGAAGTTCTAAAACATTTTCAGCCTTCAACTCCTGATAAAATCCCAAAAGAACATTTACCGTAACTGCTCCGAAGATAACAGATGTATCTATCCAATCCTTAAGAAAACTGGTTACGGTACCGGCCAATATAAGTATAAAAATGAGAGGACTTCGAAATTGATCCAAGAATAATTTTAATCCAGAAAAACCATCTTTTGTTTCAATGGCATTAGGTCCAAATGAATTAAACCGACTAGCTGCCTCTTCGTCGGTTAACCCATCATTGGAAGTCTCGAGAATTTTAAAAGTTTCTTCGGGACTTATAGCCCAAAATGGTTCTCTTGTGACTTTATGGTCGATCATATATATGTGTATATATTTTAACCTAAAAGAGTGAAATAAAAAAACCAGTCTGTGGCTGGCCTTATAAAACCATCTGAATCTTTAATTTACGACTATGCCCAACTCTGTAAGTTTTGACTATGTAGGGTACCCCTTTCTTTAGACACCTTTGTGAATGGTTCTGATGCCCTGATTAGTTAATTGTTTTAGTACAATATTGCGGAGCGAAGCCCAGCCCCCCTGCCACCCTATCTTTTCAGATCTTTCTTTTTAGACTGATGGATTAGATTCGGTAGAATTATAGAAAAGGTTTGAGGGGATTTTAATTCGGGAGCAGAAGAATACGAAACGAACTGATTGTCGGCAAAGCCGACCAGTTGACGGTTGCCCAGTCCCTCACTTGCGAGCAAGTGAGGGACTGGGCCTTTCTTAACACCAAAATCCTGCGGATTTTGATGGGTATTGAATGAAATCTTAATTTTCTCGGGGGAATAATCTAAAGAAGAGAGGGTGGATTTTGCCAGAAGATTTTTATCCATTCCCCGATTTGCTTGACTTTTAATCATGGTTTTGCTAGTATGGAGATACTAAACGTGGAGCAGATATTTCGCATGTCTGCTCCTTTTATTTGTCCTCAAACTTGATAGATTTCTCAAGCCTCACAAAGTCTCTAAACTGAGCACCTGCAAATTGCCTTATTTCCCTAGCCGTTCGTGGTCCTCGAGCTAAAACAAGCACCTCTTTGTTCTGTTCTCGCAAGTATTTCAAAACCGGTAAGAAATCTCCATCGCCAGACAGAATAATAACACGGTCAAAATTATCCTTTTCTTTCATCAAATAAAATGCCATCTCAACATCACAATTAGCTTTCCTGCGCGTAGTTCCATCTTCTTGTTCGTATAGCTTCACCGGCTTAAGAAATAAGTGATAACCGAACTTTTGTAATTTTAAGTAAAAACGTATTCGTTGCAGGTGTCGGGTTAATAGTAAAAGTTTGCCTTCAGGCATTTTAGCACCTTCAGTTTTTACTATCCTTGTAAGGTGTTGCTCAAGTTTATCAATAGGCACCGTGTCATTTTTCAGATAATCATATTGAAAATCGTGAATCTCTACTCCTCCAAAGTACAGTATTTTATCTGCCGAATATTTACCTTTAAGGTAATCTAAGAGCTTTTGATAATCTACCTTCCAGCCCAAACTCTTTTTGCCTCCATAGAATAGGTTAGAGGCATCTATAAAAGCGTAAGTTTTCATGATTAAAGTCTAGCTTTTTTAACGAAAAAATCAAGATGTGAACTGGGTGATATTTTTTCTTTTTCCAATTTGATATAATGCTTGTATGAAAAACTGTGCAATATATACAAGAGTCTCAACTGATAACCAAGCGGAAAAGGAATTTTCGTCTTGTGAAGCACAAGAACAGAAAATCCGGTCGTTTATCGCCAGTCAAAATGATTGGCAGGTTTTTAAGGTTTACTCCGATGGCGGTTATTCTGGAGCCACTATCGAAAGATCTGCCCTTCAACAACTTCTCTCCGATTTGAAAAAAGAAAAAATAGATATTATTCTTGTATATAAAATAGACCGCCTGACAAGATCGCCAAAAGATTTTTACCAACTTATTGAATTCTTTGACCAGTCAAAAATTGATTTTATTTCCATAACCGAAAGATTTGATACTTCAACTCCGGCCGGAAGATTATTGAGAAATATCATGCTCACTTTTTCGCAATTTGAAAGAGAACTAACAAGCGAAAGAACAAAAGACAAGTTATTGGAAAGGGCTAAGAAAGGTATGTGTAATGGCGGAATAACGCCTTATGGCTATGCGAGAAAGGATAAAAAGCTAGTTATTAATTACAAAGAATCAGAGGAAATAAAATCAATTTTTGAAACATATATTGAGACTGGCTCATTGGCCGAAACTTATAACCACCTCAAAAAACAAGGTATTAAAAACAGATTAGGCAAAAACTTCTCAAAAACCAATCTCGGTTATATTTTGAGAAATCAACTCTACATCGGCAAAGTCCAGCACTTAGGAGAATTTTATGATGGTATCCATGAGCCGGTAGTATCAAAGGAAATTTTTGATATGGTTCAAAAAATTCGCAAAGAAAAGCGGAAAAATTTTAGGGTATACAAAAACTTTATTTTCGGCGGATTGATGAAATGCGAATCATGTGGCTCCAGTATGACCCCCTGTTTTACCAACAAGAAAATCGGTGAAAAGATAAAAAGATATTACTACTATCGATGCACTTCTACTTTCAGAGAAAACTGGCAGGAGTGTCCAGCAAAGCAAGTATCTGCCGAAAGACTAGAAAATTATGTTTTTGAAAACTTGGAGAGGATTTTAGCTGACAAAGAATATATTGATAACCTAGTTTTTAAACTAAATAACGATATTCAAGTACCCCCGTCGTCTGGACTCGAACCATCGAAGTTATCCTCAAAAGACATATCGGAAACTCTAAAATTTTTCCTTTCCGAAATGAAATTAAAGAAGGGAATGGATAAAAATCTTCTGGCAAAATCCACCCTCTCTTCTTTAGATTATTCCCCCGAGAAAATTAAGATTTCATTCAATACCCATCAAAATCCGCAGGATTTTGGTGTTAAGAAAGGCCCAGTCCCTCACTTGCTCGCAAGTGAGGGACTGGGCAACCGTCAACTGGTCGGCTTTGCCGACAATCAGTTCGTTTCGTATTCTTCTGCTCCGTCTAATCTGTGACGTTAGAACCTGTTTTAATACTCAAATCCATCTCCAATATATTCTTGTTTCTTTTGATAATCCCTCGTTAGACCCTCATTTCCACAATTTGGGCATGGATAATTTTTTACTGCCACACCCTTATGAATATCTACATCTCCACTAAAGCCACAATTTGAACAATAGACCAAAAGTTTATATGTATTATCATTCATGAATTTTGATAAATTTTATTATTTACGTT
>CAZCYM010000050.1:0-6614 GCA_964502945.1 uncultured Candidatus Saccharibacteria bacterium | reverse complement strand
CACCAGTAAAAGTATCCCAAGTATATACTACTTGCAAATCAGGATTGCTCTCTTGATATTGGGCCAACCGTTTTAAATCGTATCCCCAGTCAACGTTAGAATCATCAAGATATTTGTAGCCATTATTTGGACCACCAACTAATTCATTAAAGTAGGCGAGGTAATCTGGATAGACACCAAGCGAGGAATAAATGTACCAGGCAGATAGAATGCAAAATGCAAAAGTCAAGATGCAAAATGATAGATTAAAATTAAAAATTTTGAATTTTGAATTATAATTTTGATATTTGAATTTTAAATTTTGCATTATTATTGACAGCCATCCACTGACAAACAAGATGAGAAAGGGATACACAACCAGGATATATCTCACTCCGATATCATGAGCTTTCCAGCTGGCCATGATTAAAAATAAAAGAGCCGGTAAAAAAAGAAGTGAACCATTTAAGAAATTAAGGCCGGACTTTTTATAGGAGATCAGGGACATAAACAAAATAATCAAGAAGGGAACAGGAGTTTTAATAACAAACGCTTCCAGAAAGTAATACCACCACCCGCCATCTTTGAAGTTGCCATTTAGATAATATTGAAAAGTTGGATTATTATCGGCGTAAACTGTCTTTAATCCTTTCCAATAAAATAGCGAATCGGAAGGGAAAAAATATAAAGCCCAAACAACTAAAAAAGCTAATCCGTAAATTGGCAAAATAACTTTAAGCAGTGAATTAAATTTATACAAAATAACGCCCGGCTTTCTGCTGAAATAAATTACTAGTAAAATGGGAAAGGCCGGCAGTAAAAAAATAGCTGAGAATTTAGAACTAAGGGCTAACCCCAAAAATACTCCAGTTAAAATTAGATCCTTTTTGCTATTTAGCTCCGTTTTCAGCAAACGCCAAAAATAATAAATAGAAATAAATGAAAAGACCGCAAGCCCCGTATCGGTCGTAACAAACTGAGCATGGGCGATTAGATTGGGCATAAAGACATAAATTAAAAGACCGATCACGCCAGCTCGGTAACTAAACAATTCTTTGCCCCACTTAAAAACATAAAAACCGAGCAATACTGACAATAGAATCATCGGAATTCTCCCCCAAAACAAAACCCTATCAACACCATTATCGGACAAAAAATTCCGGCCGAATTGCCATTCACTAGTTTGGGATTCGGCTAAGCTAGGATCAAGAGGATCAAATTTAAGATCTAGAAATAAGAGGGGTAAAGCGGCTAGCATTTTAATCAGTGGCGGATGTTGAGGATTAAGTTTTACTTCTCCTGTCTTGAGATAGGAATATCCACTAGGCAGGTGGCTAACCTCATCAGAAACCGGACTAAAATTCTGCATGCTTAAAAACGGAATTAAAAATACTAAGAATAGTAAAGAATAAAGAATTAAATTTCTGAAAATTTTAAATTTTAAACTATAACTTTCCATTTTACACTTTAAACTTTTAACTTTTGTTAGTATTCACTAATTTTAAAAACCTTCTGGTTTATAACTTTTTTAAAATAGTCCTCTATGCTAACATTGGAGTCTTTAACTTGACTCAAATAAAATTCGGCTTTTTGCTTGTCCCCCTTTTTTAAATAGGCGAGGCCTAGGGCAAATTTAAGCTCACGCTTTTCAGGATTTTCTCCAAAATTAGAGATAATTAATTGAATGGCATCGTCATGTTTACCCGTATTTATTTTTACAAGAGCCAGAGGAAACGCCTTGCCCCATGTTTTTTGAAACTCAAAGCCCTTTCCCAGAATAGATTCAGCTTCAGAAAACCTTCCTTGTTCATAATATAAAACGCCTAAACTCAAATGGGCTCCGTCATAGTTAGGATTAAGTTCCAAGACTCTAAGCCACGCAGATTCTGCTAATCTAGAATCGCCCAGTTTTTTATAAGCATGGCCGGCAAGGAAAATCGCCGGCATATGATCGGGAAAAATCTTCAATGCTTTTTCCGCCCACTTGCTTGCCCCGAGATAATTATCATCATTGAAATCCAAAAATGCCATATTTGTTATACTGACAACACTATTAGGGCTGGCCATATAACCGCTGGTAAGAATAGCTTTTTCACTTCTCCAATCTTTATTTCGATCAATAATTATAAAACCATACCAAGAAAGCAGTAGAAAAAGACAAAAATAAATAGCGAAGGGGTGGCGCGACTGGGGACCCCACGGGCGCGCAATTCTTGAATGAGCACCCGTGGGGTGAGGAGCGACAGGACCCCGAGCCGTTACAAATTTATCAATCCATGTCGCCGCTAAAATCACCAGTCCCAATGAAGGCGCATACATTAACCGTTCGCCCATTATTGTCCCGATTTTGATAAACCAGTTTGATATTAAAAAATAAGTAAGTAAAAACATCCCTGCTGACAAACCATAAACATTTTCTCTTTTTTTAACCGCCAGATACACCAACACTGCCAATGTGACCGCTCCTATATAAACCTCATAATGCAAAAATGGATTTTGGATAACTGGAATCTGGTTAAATGAATAATCTGAAGAAAGCTGATAGGGCGCAACTGTTTTAAGTAAATACAAGTAGAAAACCTTCATTGAAGTCCAGAGAGACGAAAAAAATGGGGCAAATTTTAAAGGATTGTAGGCCATCAAGTGGTCAACGCCAATAAAATATTTCCCCAAAACAGAAGCCCTCATGATCGCATAAATCGCAATGGCGGGGACAAAATAAAGAGAATTATAAAAGATTTGCTTTATCCCGTTAGAAGTCTCGCTCGCGCCAAGGGCGCGAGTCCTGCGGACCTCGGCGAGGCTACTTCTAACGGGACTGAACTTCCAAATATATAAGAACACCAAGAAAAACCCGGATGCCGTCTCCTTGCTCAACAAACCCAAGAGTAGCAAGAGAGATGCTAATGCATATCTTTTGTCTAAAATAAGGAGAAGAGATAAAACCGAGAAGAAAAATGCCAGAAGTTCTGCTCGACCGACAATGGCGCTAACTGCTTCGGAGTGAATCGGCAAAAACATAAAAAACACTGCGGCAAAATAGGCGGTTCTTTTACTTGTTAATTTTGAAACCAGCAGAAAAACAAGAAAACCATTAATTGCATTTAAAATAACATTCAGCAAATGGAAACTAACAGGACTTTTACTAAAAACCCTATTAAAGTTATAAGAGGCAATCGTAAGGGGCCTATACAATCCGGCGTTGGGCTTATCATGATAATATGGGGCCGAGAATGCTTTGAATAAATCAGAAAAGTTACCGCTTACGAGAGAGTTTTGAAGAATAACCAGCTTATCATCAGAAACAAAATCACCCTTAATTGAGTTACCGTACAACAAAAAAGAAATTGCAAGCGAAATAACTAATATAATAATTTTTTCTCTATAAATGCTCATAATACTTTAAAGATTGCGGTATTTTCTTTTTCATTTTCATACACTTTTTTAAAGTTTTCTTTATCTTTTTCCAAATAGTTTAGAATCTTCTCTTTGTTTATTTGAACAAAAAAGTAAGAAGCGCGAAAATCATTCCTCAATACATCCGGTACAGTTTCAATGGTTTCCGGTCTGCATTGCTTGGGACGATAACCGCAAGTAACTCCGCCCATATCGCCCACGGCCATATCGCTTAGTTTCCAATATAACTTTTTATCATCAGGGTTCACTGCCATGTTTAATAATTTACGATACAATTTTTCATCATATTTCAAAAGAAAAACTGGGTCCATCCCATTGATATAATAGTTGCTTTGATTCCAGAAAAAAAGAAAAGGGAAGTAGGCCCAATTAAGATAAAAAATGGTATCTTTCTCTTCGGTATTTTCTCTCAACCACAAAGCCGATTCTTTGAATTTAGTCGGCGAGTGATAATGCTTAAAGTCCATATTGGCAACGTTGTAGATCAAAAGACCGGACACAAGAAAAAATAAAATAGCCGTTGTGACGCGTTTCCCCAAAATCTTAACTTTCTCTTTTGAAAAGAGGTAAGAAAAAGTTGCTCCGGCAAAAATTATTATAAACAACCCCAGTTGATCTATCGCTCTCCTTGCCGTCATGAACATTAACGCAGAAATTACGGTCAAAGCCAGGGAGCTTAATATAATAACCTTTCTATTGGCATCAAAAAAACCTTTTTTATAAACACGCCATCCTAAATATATCAAAGCAGTTATTAAAGCAACTAAAAGCCATTTTTGTATATATACTGTCCCCCAAGTCGGCGGTTCAAGTTCTGCTCCTATAACTTGAGCAAGCTCATGATTTTTTGAAAGGTAAAGATCAACTACTTGAATGTAAATTAATTTTAAGTTGGCTAAGGGATGCGGGCGGACCAAAAGTCCAGCTATTGTCCCTCCCAAAAAAGCTATAATTTTTTTAATATCGATTTTCTGATTATTCAACCATTGAAAAAAAATCAAAACGCAAACTGTTATTATCGGAAACCAAAAGATGGAAGAATGCATCCAGTTTAAAAGAAAGGAAAAAACAAAAACCAATGCCATAGAGCCTTGGTAAAAAAAGCTAAAAATTAAAGCCACGAGACCCAGTGACAAGGGATGAGGTCTTGTCATCGTCATTCTAGTTATAATTGCAGGGCTAGAAAATAAAAAGAAAGTTGCCCATAACTCCGGAAACTTTATGTCAATATTTTTAAAAGCTGTGTAAAAAGAGGCCAAGACTAAAAAAGTTATAAAAACTGATGCTATTTTGATAGCAATCGTCAGATCGCTTATAAAAGTAAGGGGAATTAAAAGTATGTGGAATCCATACCAGAGATCGGCACCCATTGTCTTGATAGCCGAAAACTGCGTCCAGGGAAAAGAAGAATCAAAAATCCCGTTCGTCTGATAAATCCAGGCATGACGAATATGATATAAGCTATCGGGATCAGGTATACTTTGAGACTTAAAATTTACATATATTGATATGCCTAAAAAAAGTGCCAGTATTAATAAAATTCTAAGCCAACTTCTCATTTGTGTATTTTACTATCTATCGCTTTCAATGTTTGTCTGGCATTTTGATTATCGGGATTAATTTCAAGAGCTTTTTTAATGTTTTCCTCAGCCTCAAAAAACTTGCCGAGATTCGCTTTAATTATAGCTAAAGTAAAGTAATTATTAAACGTTTTAAATCCGAGATTTATCGCTTGTTCAAGGTTTTGAGCCGCTTTTTCCTGAGTTGCTGGTAGATTCATTGTGGCATAAGCATACCCTGCCCCCTGATAACCATATGGATTATCGGGTTGGTTAGCAATGAGTGTTTCAAAAACCTTAGCCGAAGCATTGAGCCAACGAAAACGATAAAGCGCATTCCCAAAATTGATGAAGGCATTATCATCTTTCTTGTTTAAACTACTTAAAACTTGCGGCAGTTTTTCAACTATATTTTCTTCCGTGATTTGATACTTATTAATAACCGGCCGATTAGTCTCTGTATCTTTTAGAAAAACTACAACCGCATCATTCAAAAATATCATCGGCCATTCTTTATCTTTGCTTATTCGAGTCAAAAATTCATCGGCCCATTCCGTCATATCGGTGTGAGCAAAAAATATATAATTGATCCCGTACTTTTCAGACATTTCCTGCCAGACTTTCTCATCTCTTTGCATCGGCTTATAAATCTTATCAAAAAACTCAACCGGATAGGCCTCAGGCCGGCCATCAATAAAAACCCTAAAGGGGTCAGGTACCTTATCTGAAGGGTACCTGACCCCTTTAAGCTGCCAGGCCAAGTAACTGCCGATGTCAAAATTATTGAAAACCGGACCTTGAATATTGTTTGTTTTTATAAAATCTGTCCCGTCTTGAGCGGCACTTGAAACATCAAGACCAAAAGTTTTTGCTGAATCAAGCCAGTTATAAAACCGGCCATTAACAACTAAATAAATGCTGGCTAACAAAACAAAAGTGAATAAAGGGGTCAGGTACCTTTTCTGCAACAGAAAAGGTACCTGACCCCTTAAATCCAGGTTGTTTGCCATAACCGGCCACAAACTCAAGGCATATAGCGGTATATTTCTTTGCATTTTAAAAGAGAGGATGACTGTCGTTGTTATAAGTAATAAGTCAAAAATTCTTGTTTTAAATTGAATAAAGGGGTCAGGTACCTTTTCTGCAACAGAAAAGGTACCTGACCCCTTTATTCTCCGTCGGAAAAAACTAAAAATAAAACTTCCGACTAAAATAAACACTGAGACTAAAAACAATTTATCTTGTGGTGCCCACTGTCCAAAATATTTAGCCAGAAAAAACAATGAACTGTTTTCAGCCACACTATAACCATAATTATTAAAAACCCTTAGCGGATACAAAGCTCCGTCAATAAAATTAGGATTAGCAAGATTGGCTAGAATTATCAACAGCCAAATTCGAAATTCGAAATTCGAAATTCGAAACAAATTCCAATTTCTAAATTTTAAACCATGTGAGTTAATATCTCTATCTAATAAAAAAAACAAAAAAACTACTGGTCCAATAATAAAATAAATGTGGAGATTAACCCAGAGAAGCTGTAAAACCGGCAACAACCATAACCAATCAAAGGTCCGACCTTGGGGATTTTTAAGGTCGGACCTTAATCTGGCTCGATAAATAATCAGCAGATAGACAGCAAAAATTAAATAACTAAAA
>CAZCYM010000049.1:3073-6688 GCA_964502945.1 uncultured Candidatus Saccharibacteria bacterium | reverse complement strand
TTATGTTCGGGGGAAGGGAATTGTTATAAATGAGCCCTCCATTGTGGCCGTCAATCAAAAGACCGGAAAAATCCTGGCGATTGGAAATGAAGCTCATAAAATGGTGGGACGGACACCGGGGTATATTAGAGTTACGAGACCCCTTATCTCTGGTGTTGTTTCTGATTTCGAAGTAACAGAGCAAATGCTCAAGTACTTTATAGATAAAGTTCACCAAGAAAGTTTTTCTATTGTTCCTCGTCCTCGAGTAGTAGTTGGCGTTCCATCTGGGGTGACAGAAGTAGAAAGAAGGGCCGTGGAAGATGCAACCTATAACGCTGGTGCCCGCGAGGTATATTTAATTGAAGAGCCGATGGCCGCCGCTATTGGTGCTCGTTTGCTGTTTCAAGAGGCCGTAGCTAATGTAATAGTTGATATTGGAGGAGGGACGACGGAAGTAGCAGTTATATCTATGGGTGGAGTTATTGCTTCAAGATCACTAAGAATTGCCGGGGATAAATTAAATGATGATATTTTAAGATACATGAGAGCAGAAAAAAATCTTTTCATTGGTGAAGCTACGGCTGAAAATATCAAAATAACTCTCGGCTCGGCTTATCCGCTCAAAGACGAAATAGAGAGCAAGGTCAGGGGCAGAGACTTAATCTCTGGTTTACCAAAAGAAATTTCTATTAATTCTGAGGAAATACGCGAAGCCATAGCTCGTTCGGTTAGGAGTATTATTTTAGCGGTTAAAAATACAATAGAGGAGACTCCTCCAGAACTTACGGCTGACCTTATTAACCGTCATATTTTTTTGGCTGGCGGAGGGGCATTGCTTCGAGGACTAGACAGGGCGATAGCTGAAGAGACCCACCTTTTTGTCAAGATAGTTGACGACCCATTAACTGCCGTGGCCAGAGGTTGCGGATTTGTACTAGAAAGTGTCGAACAATTAAAATCAATCCTTGTTCCGATTGATCGCGAAGGGTATCTATAGAAATTAAAAAAATAAAATGAAAAACGGAAAATTATGGAAACCGATTACTAATTTATTAGTAGTCGGTCTGCTCGTTTTTTTATTTATTTACTTACGGTCGGTCGGTAATGCAATTAACTATTTTCTCCAAGAAACCAGGGTATTGGTATATTCTAAACTAAGCTTTATCGGTAATTTTGTCTCGGAAGTTAAAAGAATAAAAACATTAACAGAAGAAAATATTCATTTGAAGGAAGAGAGGCGGGGTCTTCTTAACAATCTTGCTAGCCAGGAAACTCTGACAGCAGAAAATATTTTTTTACGAGAGTTGATTGGTCTAGAAATTGCTCATGAAAAAAAATCCTTGATCGTGGGAGTTTTTAACTTAGAATCTACTCCAGAGGGCCATAATTTATTGGTAAATAAGGGCAAGAAAAATGGCATAAAAAAAGATGATGTTGTTATATCTTCTTCGGGGGTATTGATCGGAATCGTTGATGATGCGCTCGAAAGTTATTCTAAAGTCGTTACTGTTACCAACTTTAATTTTAAAACTACCATCAAAGTAATTTCTAAAAATACTTCTGGAATTGCAATCGGCGCAATGGGGGAGGGTATCTATCTAGATTTTATTTCTGAAAATGACGATGTGGTCGAGGGGGATACGGTTGTAACTACTGGCAATGATACTTTTCCGCCCGGTTTAATAGTCGGTAAGGTAACCGAGGTTAGCTCAAGTAGTGACGGCATATTTAAAAATGTAAGAGTTAAACCTGCCATGGAAGAAATAAATCTAAGCCAAGTATTGGTACTTGTGGAATAGAAGTCGCCTCATCAATATGATCAAATTTTTTACTTTCATTTTTTTGCTTTTACTAGAGAATCTTATTTTACCAGCCTTTATTGGTCCTAGACAATTTTTTGTAACTCCGATATTTATTTTTGGCCTTTTGGTGTACGGTAACGGCTGGCGAACATTACTTTATCAGATTTTACCGCTGATACTAATAGCAGAATTTTTTACTGGAGAAAATTTTGGTCATTTAATAATTCCGCTTGGCCTAACTGGAGCAATCTACCTTGTGATAAATAAGTTCCTTAATTTTGGTCAGAACTTAAGACATGAGAGAAAGTTTTTGTCTAACTTCATTCCGAGCGCGCTCATACTGGTTACATTTAATTGTATATATGCCGGATTATTTATTTTTCTCAATACTTCATACCAACTTACTAATAGCTGGTACGAATTTACAATATTTTTTAAAAATTCATTGTTTAGTCTAGTTGGCTGGTCGGCCTTAATTTCATTGCTATTCAAGTATGTTCTCAGTACAGCTACTTCGAAACAATTTCAATAATGCCTAGGGGTTGTACTGGGAATGATAAAAATTAAATAAATATTAGGATAATCCATGGATATACTAAAAATCGTCCAAGGCATTATTCGAAGTAATTGTACTGAGTGTTCTTAAAACGAAATAAAAACTATTCAATAGATCTTGACATGGATGATTGGGTTACTCCTGAAGAAACTCTTTTGGATTCAAGAAGCCAATATTCCGACATAGAAAAGCCAATTCCAGAGTCAATATTTAGACTTTTTCTCTGGTTATTTTTCGCTACCATAACAATATTGGTTTTTTTTGTTTTCAAGATAGCCGTACTGGACCATAGTATGTTAGCTCAGATTGCTTTTCAAAATAAATCTGCAAATTTCCCACTACCACCACCGCGAGGATTAATACTAGATCGAAATAGCCGGATACTTGCAAGGAATATGCCGGTTTTTAATTTGCTTGCCATAACTAGAGAACTAAAAAAGCATAATATGACAACCGATGAATATATTAAAAAAATTGCTAAAATTCTAGGACAGAATGAGGAAGTATTTTTGCAATCCGTCAGAGAACGGATGGATACTAACAGTACCTTCCTTGCCTATTTGGATTTAACTAAAGACCAAGCCGTTGCCATTAAATATTTAGAGACAAACGGATTGTATGTAGTACCGGATACAAAAAGAGAATATATTGATGGTAATAAAACTGCTCAAATTATTGGCTATACTGGAAAAGTTAATAAAGAAGACTTAACAGATAGCTACTATTTTTCAACTGATATCATTGGACGCTTGGGGGTGGAAAGCTACTACGAACAATATCTAAGGGGACAACACGGCAATATATTTTTTTCCAGAGAAGAAGAGGGGTATATAACCAAAGAACCTGAACCGGGTAAAAGTCTATTACTAAATATAGATCACGATCTTCAAATAAAATTGCACGATGAGATCTTCGCGGTTCTTCGAGATTCTGGATTATCACGCGGTATTGGAATAATTCAAAACCCTAAAACTGGAGCGGTTATGGCTTTGGTAAGTTTTCCTGATTTTGATAACAATGTTTTTACATCCGGACTATCAGAGAATGAATATAAGGATTTATTTAACAACAGAGCTAAGCCCCTATTAAATAGAGCTATCAGTGGTTTATATAATCCGGGATCTACTATAAAACCTCTTATAGGTATGGCCGCTCTTCAAGAAAAAATAGTTGATCCCAGCGACACAATAAATGATTGTATTAAGCTTGTTGTGCCCAATCAATATAATCCAGAAGATTTCTACACGTTTGATAATTGGCGAGTCGAATATGGTC
>CAZCYM010000049.1:1225-3063 GCA_964502945.1 uncultured Candidatus Saccharibacteria bacterium | reverse complement strand
ACGAATTTTTTAAAATTTAATTTAAAAATGTCCATTGCGAATTCCTGTAACATATATTTCTTTACCGTTGGCGGAGGCCACGATAAGATAAAAGGTCTTGGAGCAGAAAAAATAGCCCGGTATTTAAAAAGTTCTTTCGCTGATTCTGTCCTCAATATAGATCTGCCAGGAGAAAATAACGGTTTTGTTCCTACTCCGGATTGGAAATTAAGAGAAAAAGGGGAGCAGTGGTATTTGGGAGATACATATAATATTTCGATTGGTCAAGGAGATCTTCTAGTAACACCCCTCTGGCTTAATAGTTATATCTCGGCAATAGCCAATAATGGCAGTATCTATAGGCCGAGAGTGGCTCAAACAATCGTCAATAATAATCAGGAAGTTATTGAGAATTTTGAGCCAGAACTTATCGGCTCATTACCGTTTGCGCCGGAAACTATACAGATAATGAAGGCGGCGATGAGAGAAACGGTGCTTTCTGGAACGGCCCAAATACTCAAAGAACTGCCCATTCAAATGGCAGCGAAAACAGGTACGGCTGAAGTTCAAAAAGGAAGAACCGCAAACTCATTATTCACAGTCTTTGGCCCCTATGAAGATCCCGACCTTTCAATGACGATATTAATAGAAGGAGTGTCGACTCAACAGGGATTGGCCGTGAGGGCGGCATATAACGTGTTGAAATGGTACTATGGTAGAAATTAAAAATTTAAAAATCAAAATGAAAAATTACAATTCAAAATTAAAAATTTTAAGATTTTAAGTTGTAGTTTTAAACTCTAATGTCTACATTTTACAGTGTACTGCAGGTATGCTATACTGGTTTTTAAAATTGTATTATAATAAAACCGTGGAATACTTTACACCAGAAGGTTTGGAAAAAATTAAAAAAGAGTATGAACATCGGATCAATGTTTTGCGTGCAGAAATAGCAAAACAGCTCAAAGAAGCTAAGTCAGAAGGGGATTTAGCCGAAAACGCAGCTTTTGACGCGGCAAAAGAAGCGCAGGCAGTTAATGAGGGCAGAATAGAAGAGATAAAGACGACCTTGGAGAACGTTAAAATTGTTAAAGGAAGTTCCGGAAAGAGTAGTGTTGATGTTGGCTCAGAGGTCAAAGTAGAATCAAAAAATGGCACTCAAACTTTTGTTATTGTTGGTGCCGCAGAATCAGATCCATTGCATGGTTTTATTTCTAATGAATCTCCGCTCGGAAGTGCTTTTTTAGAAAAGAAGAAGGGGGATAAAATTAGTGTCAAAACTCCAAAAGGAGATGTAGAGTATAAGATACTCGAGGTAAAGTAATATAAAGTCCCGCTATGGCGGGACTTGTTTGTGACTGTCAAGTAATTAAAAATTAGCCTTGGGGCTTTTTTCTTTGTTTGATTCCTGATATTATTTAACTATGGCCCTAGATGAAATTCGTAAAACTAAAGTAGATAAACTGGAGAAGCTAAGAAAAGCTGGAATTGATCCATATCCGGCCTCTTCGGGGCGGACACATAGGGTAGCCGATGCTTTAGAAAACTTCGATAAATTTGTCCAAGATAAGAAAGAATTGACTTTAGCCGGTAGAGTGATGGCTCGCCGAGAACATGGCGGGTCGATGTTCTTTGACCTAAGAGATCAGACTGGCAAAATTCAAGGTTTTATAAAAGAAGATATTATAGGAAAAGATGCGTTCGATCAGTTTTCTGAGCTGGTTGATACGGGAGATTTTATAGAAATTACAGGAACTCTATTTAAAACAAAAAAGGAAGAAAAAACTTTGGAAGTTAATAAGTTTGCCCTGTTATCAAAAGCATTATTGCCTTTGCCTGAAAAATGGCACGGCTTACAG
>CAZCYM010000049.1:0-1215 GCA_964502945.1 uncultured Candidatus Saccharibacteria bacterium | reverse complement strand
TTTTAATCCTGAATCAAGGCAAATTGTGGAAAAACGCTCTGTCTTTTGGAATGCAGTCAGAGAGTTTCACGTTCAAAACGGATTTTTAGAAGTTGAGACTCCGACTTTAGAAACTACTGTTGGTGGAGCAGATGCAACGCCTTTTAAGACCCACCACGATGCCCTAGATATAGATGTATATCTTCGCATTTCCGCAGGGGAACTTTGGCAGAAGAGGTTAATGGTTGCTGGGTTTGATAAAACATTTGAGATTGGAAGAATTTTCCGTAATGAAGGAATGTCGGCCGAACATTTACAGGACTATACTCAATGCGAAGCCTACTGGGCTTATGCGGATTATGAGGATATGTATAAATTTTTGAAGGAATGTTACCGCTATGTTGCTGAAAAAACTTTCGGAACGCTTAAATTTAAAATAAACGGTTTCGATATAGATCTTGGCTCTGATTGGCCTTTGATAGATTATACCGAAGAAATTAAAAAACAGACAGGGCTTGATATTTGGAATGCCAGCGATAAAGAAATAAAAAATAAACTAGGAGAACTTCGAGTCGAGTATACTATTGATAATCGGGCACGCTTGATCGACTCTCTTTGGAAATATTGTCGTAAAAGTATTGGTGGGCCAGCCATTCTTATTAATGAACCTAAAATAGTTTCGCCCTTGGCAAAAGTCTCATCGAAAAATCCAAATATTACTGAGCGTTTTCATTTTATTATTGCCGGTTCGGAAGTAGGACAAGGGTACAGCGAGCTTAATGATCCAATTGATCAAAGAGAGCGTTTTGAGATTCAGGAAAAAATGCGTAAATCCGGCGATCAAGAAGCTCAAATGGCAGATTATGATTTTATAGAAGCGCTTGAGTATGGCATGCCTCCCACAGCAGGCCACGGGTTTAGCGAGCGACTATTTAGCTTCTTGATGGGAAAACCGGTTAGGGAAACGCAGATCTTTCCATTAATGAGACCCAGAGATTAAAATCCTAAGCACTAAATCCTAATTTCTAAACAATATCAAATGACTAAAATCCAAATATCGAAACAGTTTAGAACATTTGAATTTAGAATTTTGAATTCCTGCCTGCCGGCAGGCAGGTGTTTAGGATTTAGAGATTAGAATTTATGGTTCGACTGAGCTCACCATCCTGAGCCTGTCGAAGGAGAGTTTACTTTATGTTAGATATTAAATTTATAAGAGAAAATCGAGAAGTTGTA
>CAZCYM010000048.1:1075-6764 GCA_964502945.1 uncultured Candidatus Saccharibacteria bacterium | reverse complement strand
TCACAATAATTGAAGACCCCTTGTTCTAGGAAGGTTTCAGTACTAAGTGAGGTTCCGGCGGTTATGAATGCTTCGGTTCGGCCTCCATCATGGAATCTTGCCAGTTCAGGAATAACTATGTGTTTGTAGTCGGAGAATGGCGGTTTCCATATGATTCTACCTTTTTCAATGATAGGAGCTTGGTCATAACAAACATGCTCTAGACCGATGGGGGAATAGGGGAAATTATAATAATACGGTGGTTTTGGATTTTGAGGGAGACCGGTGACAAGAATTGAAACAACGACAGCTTTGTCAAATTTCCATATTAATGATTGAGCCTTCACTTCTCCGTCGCCGGGCATTAAGCCGCAGCCGGTGATAATGGATTTAGTAAATGAAGGGTATTTATTTCTAAGATCGACTATTTTTTTGGCAACACTGACAACTCCGCCCAGATCGCAGAAATTAACATTAGCTTTAATTGCGGCCTCGGCCAATCTAAGGTTTTCTCTGGCCGGCAGACCACTTATGACGGTATCGTACAATTTAAATAATTCTGCCAGATTCATTTTATGGATATCATTCAAAATGTAGTCTATTTTTCTTTCCGGAAAATTACCAAACATTCTGTCTAGTTCCAGAACAGCCTTGTCTTTATCAAGAATAGCTACCAAATTAGTGTCAGTTTGCTGGAGAAGATAATAAACACCCGCCTTTAGAACTCCGCGACCCAAAACCAGGTACGAATACATTTCTACCTCTTTGTAAAAAGAACTTTGTGACTACCCTATCATTCTCTAGATAAAATAAAAAGGGGGGAGTTGTATAAAGTTAAAAATTTCTATATAATGATTAGTAATATATGAGCGCCGACGTCTTAAAACATAATTTTTACACCCTAGACTCCGGGCTTCGTTTAGTTGTGGTGCCAATGCCGGCAACTAAAACGGCCACAGTTTTTGTTTTAGTTGGAACGGGTTCCAAATATGAGACCAAGGATATTAATGGCATTTCTCATTTTTTGGAACACATGATGTTTAAAGGTACCCAAAAGCGTCCAGGAACAATGGATATTGCTCGGGAGCTAGATTCTATTGGAGCCGAGTACAATGCTTTTACGGGCAAAGAATATACGGGATATTATGCCAAAGCCAGCGCTGAGAAGTTAGATATAACGATGGATGTTGTTTTTGATATTTTCTTGAACTCCAAACTATCCGAGGAGGAGATTACCATAGAAAAAGGAGTTATTGTTGAGGAGATAAATATGTATCGAGATCTGCCTCAACGATATGTGGGTGAAATTTTTGAGAAACTTTTGTATGGTGATCAGCCGGCCGGCTGGGAAATCGCTGGTGAAAAAGAAGTTGTTACTGCTCTCAAGCGTGATCAATTTGTAGAATATTTTAAGTCTCATTATGTGGCCGAGAATACAATTGTAGCGGTGGCCGGTAGTGTAGATCCCGAGGAGGTGAAAAATAAAGTTGAGAATTATTTCAAAACAATTCGTCACGGAAAATCTATAGGCAAACTGGCCGTTAATGAGAAACAAGAAGAGCCCAGGTTAGATATTAGTTACAAAAAGACCGACCAAACCCACTTTGTTCTTGGCTTTCGAGCGTTTAATATGTTTGATGATCGGAAATACGCCCTGAGTGTTTTGGCTAAAATTCTTGGCGGCGGCATGAGCTCAAGGCTGTTTTATGAGGTTAGAGAGCGGCGAGGCCTGGCTTATTATGTCCGATCCGAGATCAACCCGTATACTGACAGTGGCTATTTATCAGTTAGTGCCGGTGTTAATAATGAAAAGGTCCTTGATGCGGTCAAGGTTATTCTTGATGAGGCGAGGAAGGTAAAAGTCGATAATATTACGGAAAAAGAACTTCAACAGGCCAAGGATAATGCTGAAGGATCGATGGCTTTGGGCTTGGAACATTCTGACGGAGTGGCGATGAGTTACGCTGACTCGATCTTGTTCCACAAAAAGGTTTTGACCCCGGAAGAAGAACTAGATAGAATAAAGAGAGTTACCCTCGAAGACATTCATTCGGTGGCTAGGGATGTTTTTGAAAATAAAAAACTCAATTTTGCTCTTATCGGTCCATTCGAAGACGAGAAACCATTTAAGAAAATATTAAGTCTTTAAGATGCCAAACGAACACACCCACGTCCATATATCAACCTCCACCATCCTAAGGAGCCTTCTTTTTATACTGTTCTTTGTTTTTATGTATGTTTTGAAAGATGTCATTATTATCTTTATGTTCGCTATTATTATTGCTTCGGTAATGACGCCATTTGCCAACTGGCTTGATTCAAAAAAATTTCCCAGATTATTCGGAGTGCTTGGTCTTTATCTTTTAGTTTTTGGCCTCATTACTTTTGTTTTGTCATTAATCATTCCCTATATTGCTGACGAAATTTCCCAATTATCTACGACCCTACCTCGTATTGTGGAGGAGCTATCTACTTCATTGGAAAATGTCCAACAGGGTTCTCCCCAGTATTTTGATTTTATAAGTGAGATACAAAATATTCTTGATAGTTTTTCAATTTACCTTCAACAATCTTCACAATCCGTATTAAGTATTGTAGTTGGGGTATTTGGTGGGGTAATGTCATTTATCGCCGTAATAATTATTGCGTTTTATTTGTCGGTGATGAAGCGAGGAATAGAGAACTTCATTGAGTCGGTTGTGCCGGCCATTCACGAGGCCTACGTAATGGATCTTTGGAGACGGTCAGAGATGAAGGTCGGCCGTTGGATACAAGGTCAGCTACTCTTGGCTCTTATCGTGGGCCTTACGGTATATATCGGCCTATCTTTAATGGGCATTAAGTTTGCTCTTCTTATGGGAATAATAGCTATGTTACTTGAAATTGTTCCAATCGTTGGTCCTGTGATTGCGGCCATTCCTGCTATTTTTCTTGCTTTCTTACAAGATCCCGGGCTAGGAATATGGGTTATCGTTTTTTACATTATTGTTCAACAACTGGAGAATCATCTTTTAGTGCCAGTAGTACTCGGCAAAACAACCGGCTTGAATCCCGTGGTTGTTATCATGGCATTGTTGGTAGGCAATCAACTGGCTGGGATTTCGGGCATGATCCTTTCCGTACCGATTGCTACCGTTATAGTCGAGATGCTTGAAGATATGGCAAAGCACAAGGAAGAATCTAAACACAATGGTTTTCTTTCAGAAAACAAATCCGAAATCCTAAATCCGAAATCCTAAACTTTTTGAGAATTTTGAATTTTGAATTTTGGATTTTGATATTGTTTAGAATTTAGCCAGTAAAGCCCCGTGGGTCACTGGCCTTTACGGGGATATTAGAATTTAAGATTTATGCTCTATATTGTAGCTACTCCAATCGGGAACCTGGAAGATATTACATTGCGAGCCATCAGCGTTTTGAGAAGCGCTGATTTTATTTTGGCTGAAGATACGAGAGTGACAAGGATTTTATTAGATAAATATAATATTCCGACAAAATCTATCAGCTATCATCAGCACAGTAAAATTCAGAAGATAGAGCAGATCATAGAACTACTAAAAGAAGGCAAAAGCCTTGCCCTTGTTACTGACGCCGGAACGCCGGGGATGAATGATCCGGGTAATTATTTAGTGATGAAAGTATTGGAAGCAATTCCAGATTTAAAAATTGTGCCAATTCCCGGACCCAATGCAACTATATCGGCCCTAAGTGTCAGCGGTTTTCCTTCTGATAAATTTATATTTCTAGGCTTTCCTCCCCACAAGAAGGGGAGAAGGACATTTTTTCAGAGGATAAATTTAATCGATGATACGATTGTTTTTTATGAATCAAAGTATAGAATACTTAAAGCCATTGAAGAGCTCAAAAAACTTTCATTAGTAGGCGAGCGTCAGATAGTAGTTGCCCGAGAATTAACCAAGCAATTCGAAACAATCTATCGAGGCACAATCGACCAAATGATTTTAAAATTAAATAGCCACAGCGACAACCTATTAGGCGAGTTTGTGGTGGTTGTTGGGCCAAGAGAAAAAGAAGTTAAAATTGAGAATGAAGACAAATAAATATTTTATTTCAACTGCGATAGCTTACACAAATGCAGACCCACATATCGGGTTTGCTTTGGAATTGATACAAGCCGATGCTCTAGCAAGATATCAGAGGTTGCTCGAGAAGGACATTTTTTTTGTTACGGGTACTGATGAGAATGCTTTAAAAAATGTTCAATCAGCTGAAAAAGCTGGAATTGAAGTTAATAAATTTGTCGAGAAGGGTGCTGAAAGATTCAGAAAATTAACCGAAGCTTTAAATATTTCAAAAAATGATTTTATCCGTACTACTGAAGTCAGGCATATTAAAGGGGCCCAGAAGTTTTGGAAAGCTTGTAGACAGGATGATATCTATAAGAAAAAATACAAAGGCCTTTATTGTGTTGGTTGCGAGGAATTTAAAACTCAAAAAGATTTGATTAATGGATTATGCCCGGAGCATAAAGTTAAGCCGGAGGTAGTTGAAGAAGAGAATTATTTTTTTAAGCTTTCGAAGTATCAGGGGCAACTTCTTAAGTTGATAGAATCGGGTGAACTTAAAATTACTCCAGGTTCGCGCAAGAATGAGATCCTTGAATTTATTCGTGGCGGCTTGGAAGATTTTAGTATATCTCGTTCTAAAGAAAGGGCTAAGAACTGGGGCATTTCTGTTCCCGGTGACGACAGCCAGATAATGTATGTTTGGTTTGATGCTCTTACCAACTATATAAACGCTCTTGGGTATGGCGATTCCGATGCTCGATTTAAAGAATATTGGGAGAATGGCAGGGTTGTCCATCTTGTCGGAAAAGGAATAACCCGTTTCCATGCTATTTATTGGCCAGCCATGTTATTATCAGCGGGGTTGGCTTTGCCGAAGGAAATAATAGTTCACGGTTATGTTACCGTTGATGGCGAGAAAATATCCAAATCAATTGGTAACGTTGTTGATCCATTTTCTGTCGTAGAAAAATACGGAACTGATGTCGTTCGCTACTTCTTATTGCGGGAAATTCCTTCTGGCGAGGACGGAGATTTTTCATATAAAAAATTGGAAGAAAGATATAGCGGCGATTTGGCTAATGGTCTTGGTAATTTAGTTCAGAGAACAATAACTTTGATAGATACCAAGCTAAACGGGGAGCTGATATATAAATATGATTTGGTTGAAAAAGAAGTCAAAGAAAAGACCGAGGCAATTTTTAAAAACTACACTGAAAACATAGATAGTTTTCTTTTACATGAAGCATTGGGGAGGACTTGGGATTTGATCGGCTATGCCAATAAATATATTGATGACAAAAAACCATGGGCGGCAGTAAAACATGACGAAGCCGAATTTTTAGCAACAATGAACAATGTTGTTTTTATTTTGTACAATATTGCTTGGATGCTCGTGCCTTTTCTTCCCGAAATAGCAGATAAGATATTTACAATTCTTGGTGCGAATAGGGACACCAAAACCCTAGAGAATTATAAATTCAGGGTACAAAAAACTCCTCCTTCGTCCCGCCATGGCGGGACTTCGGAAGGGCGCAGCGCAGGATTATTCCCTCGACTCCAATGATTTTTGACTCACATTGCCATTCGCAATTTCCCCAATACGATAAAGACCGAGAAGAAGTAATTTCCAGAAGCCTTGCTTCTGGGGTCAGCATGATTTGTGTTGGAACGGATTTGGAAAC
>CAZCYM010000048.1:0-1065 GCA_964502945.1 uncultured Candidatus Saccharibacteria bacterium | reverse complement strand
AAATTGCACAAAAATACGAAAATATCTGGGCAACAGTTGTCAATCATCCCAACGATATTCCAAACGATTTTCCGCAAGGCTTTATGATATATCATAAAGCCTTGCGGAATTCTAAAGTGGTGGCGATAGGGGAAGTGGGTCTAGATTATTACCGGACTCCGGAACCGGAAAAACAAAAAAAGCAAAAAGAAATTTTTGAGCAATTTATTGATTTGGCGCAAAAAACAAAAAAGCCGATGGTTTTGCATTTCCGCGATAGTTCGAAAGGAAGTTCGGGCAAAGTTCACAAAGATGCTTTAGAAATATTGCCAAAAGATATTGCCGGTGTCTCTCACTCTTTCACGGGAAGTTTACAAGAAGCAAAAGAATACTTAAATCGTGGAATATACTTGGGATTCAATGGAATAATCACTTTCGCGCGACAATACGACGAAATAGTTAAATATACTCCACTTGAGCATATTCTTCTCGAAACCGATGCCCCATATTTAACCCCGGAACCATACCGAGGCAAAAGAAATGAACCCGCCTATGTAGTTGAAGTTGCCAAAAAAGTGGCAGAACTGAAAAATGAGCCATTAGAAAAAGTAATTCAACAGACGACCGATAATTGCAAAAAGTTATTTAAGATAGTATAGTCAGAACAGTTATTTAAGTTTAGGAGGCAGGATTTATGGCAAGTAATCTTTGCAATGGTTGTAAGAGTAAGATTTTTAAGCTGATACCGGGGAATTGTCGGAAGTGCGGCAATCGTATTAGTATCTCTGCTTATAAACTTTGTCGTGACTGCAGTAAGAAAGATAAAGTCTGCCAAGTCTGTTTAAAGCCCCTTCCTTAGGGGTTTTTGATTTTTAGGAGAAATTTAGATAAGATTAATCAACAAATGTCGAAATATAATCCACAACAGATTGAGCGAAAGTGGCCCTTCGACTATGTTCAGGGCGAGCAACAATTTATCCAAGTTAAGCTTTGGTATTTAAGCTATGAAGTATAACCCAACTAAAATTGAAAAACGATGGCAACGATATTGGGAAGCCAAGAAGATTTCTAATGCAAAAAACAAAT
>CAZCYM010000047.1:0-6866 GCA_964502945.1 uncultured Candidatus Saccharibacteria bacterium | reverse complement strand
AGAAGGTAAAGTTGTTGTCGTTGAACTTAAGAGCGATATCGGTCCCGGAGAGATCGAAGTTCCAGGCCTGGGAGGCATTCTTGTTGCCGAACCAGGTCGAGGCGCTGGCGTAACCGCCGACTTCAAAACCGTTAGAGATAGAGACACCGCCAGTATCGGATAATGTAAAGAATGTAGTGCCGCTGTCTTGGACAAGGAAGTCGCCAGTGTCTTGGAGATTGATATTAAAATTGTTCGTACCTAGCGAAACTGAAGCAAAATTATTTAGCTCAAGACCATTGTCAAGGGAAACGCTTGAGTCAACTTCAAGATAGCCGGTTACCAAAAGATCGTTAATAGCAGAGAGGCCTCGATTAGTTGTTCCTGTTCCGAACCTTGAATAAGCCGCACTAGCAAAGCCTCCGACTTGGAGAGTGTTGCCGGTTAGAAGATAAGAGGCAGAGGCGGTACCTTGGATCTCGAGTTTGGTGGTAGGAGTAGAGGTGCCGATGCCGACGTAGCCGGAATTAAGTATTGTCATCGCATCTGTAATATTCGCACCTTGGGTATTGCTAAAACCTAAATGAATTTTCCCATTACTCCAACCTTTAATGTTGATGTCTGATCCTCCCGTATTTCCAAATACGCCTATATATTGTGAGTATCCGCTACCGTCACTAAAGAATAAACCTTGGCTGTCCCCCTTGAGAGTAATACTACCGTTAGCTCTGATAGTTCCTTCGACATCCAATTTCGCCTCCGGCGTCGCCGTCCCAATCCCGACATTTCCCGTTTTCCCTAAAGTAGACACATACAATGTATTCGATATGGAAGCCGGTCCGGCAAAAGATACAGAGCCGTCAACTTCAAGGTCGCCGGTGATAAATAGATCATCAGAACCGGTGATGTAATGAGCTTCGCTGGTGGTACCGATGCCAAAGCGATTGTAGGCCGCTGATGAGAAGCCTCCGACTTGGATGGTATTGCCAGTTAGGAGGTAAGAGGCCGAGGCGGTACCTTGGACTTCAAAGACAGTTGAGGGTGCCGAACCGATTCCAATGAAATAGTTGGACGCTCCCCGATTGATGGTCAGGTTCGAATCAAGAGTCATTGAGTTTACGAATTCATCGAAGTCGAGAGAGTTGGAAGCGACCGATCCAGAAGTAGCCGAAGCGCAAGAGAACTGACCGGCGGCATATAGGAGTTTACCGGTACAGTTAGCTAAGCCACCGCCCTGATAAGAGCCGCCGGTAATACCTTTGGCGATGTTAATAGAGCCAGCAAAGGAACTTGAGCCTGCCCCAGTTACTTCAAAGTTGCCCGAGACAGAGGCGTTACTGTTAAGAAGTGCAAAGCCGTCAAAAGCCACTGATCCATTTACTTCTAAGCCGCCCGAGATCAAGAGGTCATTAGCTCCAGAGATGGTGCCGACATGGGTGGTTGTATCAATCCCGAATCTTGAGTAAGCCGCCGAGGCAAAGCCCCCGACTTGGAGAGTATTGCCGGTTAGAAGATAAGAGGCAGAGGCGGTACCTTGGATCTCGAGTTTGGTGGTAGGAGTAGAGGTGCCGATGCCAATATATCTATTTGTAGCATCAACAAAAAAAGTATTAGAAATACTAGCAACGATACCCGAACTGGAAGCTATTTCAAAAAATGTTTCTGGAGATGTATCACCCAGACCAAATCTGCCCAATGAACTAGAAACGAATCTTGCAAAACTATTGAACGTCCAATCTCCGCTAATTGATTGATCTATTGACCTTGAAGCAGGACCGTTGATGTAATCGAGTTTAATTACAACATCCGTTGAGTCAGATGCGGTGAGATTAAACGCGCCATCATTAAAAGATAAGGAAGCTACGGCAGTATCCTGAAAAGTTGTAATTATAGAACTACTCTCCCTTAGTTCTAAAGAACCGGCTCCACTACCTCCACCGTCAGCCAAACAAGAAAAGGTGCCAGTAGAACTATCCCAATTTAGAGTTTGAGATTCAGAATCACAGTCAACTAGACCGGCTCCGAAATATTTGGAAGCCGAAGCATAACCGCCTATGGTGACATCTGATCTAGTGACTATAGTATTAAAAGTAGCCGGCCCTGAAACTATTAAAGTTTCGGTTTCTACTTTATTAGGATTAAGAGTAACTGGCCCTATTCCTATGGTATTGGACGGCGGCAGTTGAAAGGATGGATAAGCAATCGAGGGTTGTGTCGAAGATAAAGATAGAACTTTAGAGGTTAGGATATCAATCCTGGAATTAGTATCATCAATTTTTCTATAGATTGTATTTATCTGTTCAGGAGTTAAGCTTTCGGTTATCCTAACTTCTTTAACAACAGTTGCACCAGACCTACCAGACTCTCCCTTTTCGCCACGTTCTCCGCCAACAATAGTTATATAAATATTCTCACCAAAACCTTTAAAAAACTTATTCCAAAGATAACTTAGTGAAGAGGTTACGCCTTGACCGACTGAATGAGTGGCGTCCTTAAAAGAAAACTGGCCAGATTGAGAAAACAAGTAAACAAAAATCAAAATGCCGCCCAACAGCATGGAAGCTGTAAAAGCGGCATTTATCCTTTTGGCAAGTTGTTTTTCTGCGCTTAAGGAACTTTTGTTTATCCCGCCGTCGCTCGATGAGCTATGGCGAGGTGAAAGAACTGAAAAAGGAACTGTCGGTACGACCGACCGAGTTTTCGGTTCCGAGACGATCGGAAACAAAAACTCAGTCGGTTCTGATACCTTGGGCTCATCGCTCCTGCTTGGTTTTGCAGACACAAGCGGATCGATAAAGGGAGTTTGTCTGGTCACTAGCTCGGAAGGTTGCAACCCCTCAGTAGAAGTAAACTTATTTTCATCCTTACCCTTATCTTCATTGCTCGGAATAATCTTACCATCAGCATCGGATCCGTCGACCCGGATGATAGAACTCGTTGAGTCGGGAACTCTCAGAGGCGAATGATCTTTGTCTAAAGAAGTGATATCGGTCCTGGAAACAGCTAGCTCCGCTATCGCTTTCGTTGACATGGAAGATCTTTGCGCTGAATATCTTTGTTCATTTGCAGTAACAAGAGAAGAGATGTAGGTTTTCAGCGACTTCGCTGAAGCATACCACTGGCCGTATTTACCAGATCGGATCGCTTTGATTCGGCCGGTCCTCGAAAGCCATCCAATATAGTCTTTGGCGTAGCCATACTTCTCAGATAAAACAAGCAAAGAAGAATATCCCTCCGGTAAAGCAAGAGTGTGATCGGCTTTACCTGATTTTCTTTTTCGGATAATTTTTCGAATAAGTTTATTTTTCTTTAGGATTTTGACCTTCATAAGCTCAATGATTTATTCATCCATTTCTTTTTAAAAAACGGACTTAAGACAAAAGCTCCATTGAGCGCAGAAAAAATAAAATAATTTTTAACGCACTTGCCCTGAAGGATTACCCCTATCTCGAGACTCTCGAGATCTTCGAGAACCACGAGATGTCTAATACATATCTATATTATATTAGATATCACCAGATCAAAGCAAATGATACTTATCCACAGAAATAACTATATATTTTTTAATTCGAATTATGAGCAAAAAAGGTTAAAATTATCCTGACTTTCCAGTAAAAAATACTTCGAAACTAAACATGGTAAGTGGGCCAGATTTAAGACCTAAAATAATGATTATAATCCTCAAAAAACCCCTATTCTTACCCTATATAAGCCCTTTTTATAGAACAGGGACTACTAAGTATTTAAAATTATTCAGAGAACTAGATTTTTAATAATTTGAAATACTAAAATTAGAAATAATTACCATTATAAACATTCATAGTCACTATAAGAAAGATTACTAAAATACTAAAAAACTTTTAGTATCTACCTCCTTCAGATGGCTTGCACACTATTACAGAGGTTAAACCTCTGTAATACAACAAGGGTTTTTTCAGCTGTTTTATCCCAATTAAAAAACGTTGATCGATCATACCCAAGAGAGACTATTTGATCCTTTAATTTTCTATCGGTTAAAATTAAGCCGATTAAATCAGCAATTTCATCGATATTGTTAGGTTTCGTTAATAATCCAGCATTACCGACTATTTCTGGTAAAGAAGAGCTGTTTGAAACGATTACAGGAGTACCGCAAGCCATGGCTTCGAGAGGAGGAAATCCAAATCCTTCAAACAGAGATGGGTAAACAAATACCTGGGCAAGACTATAGTAGAACTTTCTTTCTTGATCGGGTATGAAGCTTTTTAATAGTATATCACCCTTATGTGGTGAATTTTGTATCTCTTTAAAAATATCATCATATAACCAGCCCCTTGAACCGATAATAACTAACTTTAAATCCGGGAGGCTTATTTTGTCCTTAATAATCTTAAAAGCTCGCATCAACCCGGGTATATTTTTACGTGGTTCTAGTTTACCTAAAAATAGAATGAACTTATCCGGTAGATTATGCTTAATTTTAAATTTATTCAACTCGTCTAAGGGTGGTCTTTTCATGTCTTGGGAAATACCGGAATATATGACCTCGATTTTTGCCGGATCTATTCCATAAATTTTAACCAGATCATTTTTTGTTGATTCTGAAACGGAAATTATTTTATCCGAAAATCTAGACTGCCAAGAAGGATTCATTTCAAAATTATGCCAGACTCTTTGTCGCAATAAAAATAGCTCTGGATAATGTATATATGAGAGGTCATGGAAAGTTGTGATACGCTTACAAGCTGACGAAAGAGAGGTTAGAAAAAAATGGGGTGAGAAAAAAATATCAACTCCGCCCATAAGTTTATCGATCTTTGGCGAATTAACTAATCCCGAGGATAAGAATAAAAATCGATTAGGAATTTTGAATTTATACAACTCAACATTCTTGAGAGATAGCCAATCGTATTTTTTAATCTCTCCCTTAAAAGAAGAGAAAAATAATTTAAACTTGATACTTTTATCTAGTGGTAGTAAATGGGTCAATAAGTTTTCTGTGTACTCTTCAATGCCACTTCTAACCTCACTGCCCAGGACTCTGATGTCGATTCCGATAATCATAAAATTAAGGTTTAAGGGTTTAGAAGTTTAGATATGTTATTTTTAAAAACTTCTATGCTGAATTTCTCTGCCTGCCTCCGACACTTGTTTGGATCAAACTTCTCAAAATTAAAATTACTTACTACGTGAGCAAGCGACTCTATGGTCTGTTCGTCGAAAAAGACACCAGTCTCCCCCTCTATTATAGTTTCGGTAGACCCGCCGCCACGGTAAGCTATTACCGGTCGACCAGAAGCCATGGATTCAAGAGGTATTATTCCAAAATCCTCTTCTTGAGGAAATATAAGAGCTCTAGCATGAGAATATAGGCTTGCCAGTTTTTCATCAGAAACAAGTCCTAAAAACTCAATATTATTACTCGCCAGCTTCTTGAGTCGATCTGTTTCCGGACCAACGCCGGCAATCTTTAAATTCCAACCAAGCTGGTTAAAAACCTTGATGGCTAAATCAAATTTTTTATAAGAAACGTGTCGACCAGCCATAAAAAAATAGTCTCCGACATCAGGGGAAATATAAAATTTATCAGTGTTAACCGGAGAATAGATAACATCAGAATCCTGGAGATAGTATTTTTTTACTCTTTCTTTTACGAAATTTGAAATAGAAACAAACTTATCAACCCTAAATGATGCCTCTCTGTCCCATAATCTTAGGTAGGTAATAAGCGGCGGAAAAATATTCTTAATAAATCGGGGATAGCTAAAGTCTTCCATAAATTTCTGGCTATCATCCCATAAAAATCGAGGCGGGGTTAAACAATAGCAAATATGTTCGGTGGTGGGCTTGGTTATTACGCCCTTAGCAAATGAAGATGAGATGGAGATTACAACATCAAAATCTGAAAAATCAAACTGTTCAATGGCTATGGACATAAACAAAGGAAAGATGCGATGATATCTCTTAATAAAAGGAGCTCTCTGAAGAAAAGATGTTCTTATTTCCTTGCCTTCAAAAACTCTGCCCGTCGCTTCAGCATCATAAAAAAGTGTGTATATGGGAGCATCCGGAAAGAAGGACGATAAAACTTGAAGCACCCGCTCTGCTCCTCCAAATTGATTTAAATATTCATGAACAAAAGCAATACGCATAATTAGACTGCACTGCGATCAAAAAACATTTTAAGTGCTGTTTTTAGTACTATTTTAAAATCTAACCAAAGTGACCAGTTGTCTATGTAGAAACTATCGAGGGCAACTTCTTTCTCGAAATCTAGATCGGAACTACCCGAAATCTGGGCTAAGCCAGTTGCTCCGGCCTTAATAGCCAGAACCTTCTTGTGGTGCTTCTGATAGTTACTAATCTCGTCTGGTTGATGCGGACGAGGACCGACTAAACTCATATCACCTTTTAGAATGTTTACGAATTGAGCTAACTCATCTAGTCGGTATTTCCTAATCACTCTCCCAACGTTAGTAATGCGAGGATCATTTTTAATCTTAAACAGAGGTCCGTCTTTCCGTTCGTTAAAGGTCACAAGAAAAGCTTTGAGCGACTCAGACCCGCCATCAGCATCTACCGAAATCATGCTCCTGAATTTATAAAGGAAAAACTCTTTATTTTTACTAACTCTTTTTAACCGTGCGAATACTGGACCTTCGGTTTCCCATTTAATGGCTAGGGCCATAAATCCAAACAAGGGGGAAAGAATAATAAGTCCGATAAGAGAACCAACAACATCAACGATCCTCTTGATAACTCTTCCCCAACCATCTAAGTTCGTTCTTTTTAAGTCAACCAACGGAAGCCCTGTAGAAATATTTAGATCAAATTTACTTGTAAACAGCTGCAAGGCAGTTATACACTTAAACCCGACATCGTTTTCATTACTCATCTCAATCCGGTAA
>CAZCYM010000046.1:0-6879 GCA_964502945.1 uncultured Candidatus Saccharibacteria bacterium | reverse complement strand
TCTTTTTTAAATTTAGAATCTAGATCATTTACCAGGCTGAGCTTGTCATGCTCAAAAAAAGAAGAAACAGACAAAAGTAAGTCCGAAAATACAACAGGTGACGCTGGGAGCGACTCAACTAAAAATAATGATAACTTTATCCAGGGCGCTCATCCGGAAGTAGCTGAAAAATACAAGAAGTTTTTGGAAATTAAGCAATTTATGAACGAGGACGCTACAAGATCTATTGTGGACAGCTTCAAGAGGTTGAAGTCCATGGGACGCTTCCGAGGTGAAGCCTCTGGTGCAGAATGGACGGTTTTCATGACTCATATCGATTTTATGCTTGACATACCCTGGAACAAAGAAACAGAAGAAGAAGCCGACATGAATAAAGTTGAAAAAACTCTTAACGACGAGCATCATGGACTTGATTTTGCCAAAGGTCCGATACTACGGTATCTAGCCGCTAAAAAACTAAATCCAAAAGGAAGGGGCGATAATTTACTTTTTGTCGGTCCTCCGGGTGTAGGTAAAACATCACTTGCCAATTCTATTGCCGGAGCTTTGGGAAGAAAACTGATCCGTCTTTCTTTGGGTGGCGTACGAGATGAAGCCGAGATAAGGGGCCATCGTAAAACTTATATCGGCGCTTTGGCCGGCCAAATAATGCAGGAAATGCGTCGAGCTGGCGTAAAGAACCCGGTCTTTGTTCTAGATGAGCTAGACAAAATAACCACCGATTTTCGAGGTGATCCTTCAGCCGCCCTTCTTGAAGTTTTAGATCCGGAGCAAAATCATTCATTCAGGGACCATTATCTTGATGCCCCCTATGATCTATCCCAAGTCCTTTTCATAGCTACGGCCAATACTGCTTCCGAAGTACGCCCAGCCCTACTTGATAGATTCGAGCCAGTTACTCTACCCGGCTATACTACCTATGAAAAAATACAGATAGCTAAAAAGTTCCTTATAAAAAAAGCAATGCTAAATGTCGGATTAACTGAAAATAAAATAGATCTTTCCTGGCCAGGTGGCGAACCTGACGAAACATTATTAAGCATCATAAAGGGCTACACTAAGGAGTCCGGGGTAAGAAATCTTGAACGAAGAATACGTACTATCTGCCGAAGCTTGGCCCAAGAATACCTCAAAGATAAGAAAAACTTTAAGAGCCCCTCTCTCACTCAAGACTATCTGGTCAAAATTTTTGGCCAGCCTCGATACTCAGAAGAAAGGGCTAATAAGACAGTGATTGGAGAAGTAATAGGTTTAGCCTGGACTCCGTTTGGCGGAGACATATTGTATATTCAGTCGGTGATATTACCAGAGTTTAGAGAAAAGGAGCTTTCTCAAACAGGTTCATTGGGCAAAGTAATGCTAGAATCTGGTAAACTGGCCCTATCATTACTCAGGATAAAACTAGAGAAGGAGGGTCAAAGTAATCTCCTGAAAGACAAATCTGTCCATATCCACGTTCCTGAAGGCGCCACTGAAAAAGATGGCCCCTCGGCTGGAGTTGCAGAATATACGGCTCTTTACTTAGCTGCCCATAAAAAAACCGCCAGACCATACATTGCCATGACCGGCGAGGTTACTCTCACCGGAATGGTAACAAGAATAGGCGGCGTCAAAGAAAAAGTGATTGCCGCTGAAAGCGCCGGCATTAAAGAAGTCATCCTGCCCGAGACAAACAAAAGGGATTTAGATGAAGTACCGCAATCTGCTAAAGATAAACTAAAGTTCCATTTTGTAAATAATACTGACCAAGTTCTTGACATCGTTTTAGAAAAAACAGGTCCCGCCTAGCGGGACTTTTTTAATTGTAGAAGAATCGTTTTTATGTTAAAAAAATATAGAATGAATGATTTTCTTCACATAGGACGGGCTAGTGATCTAGAAACTACTGAAGACAAAAAACTATACCGAGTATTAGAAATAATGCCCGGTTTTTTAGCTTGGCTGACTCTAATATTTATAGTTGCTCTATCTTTCTTAGCCCCGGTTTTTG
This sequence comes from uncultured Candidatus Saccharibacteria bacterium, assembly GCA_964502945.1. Classification (GTDB taxonomy): domain Bacteria; phylum Patescibacteriota; class Minisyncoccia; order 2-02-FULL-40-12; family GWA2-44-9; genus 2-01-FULL-39-28. The sequence goes on along the minus strand of CAZCYM010000046.1, from coordinate 4,889 downwards.
TAGCCGTTTTTATACTAATCTTTGTTGTTTATTGGTTAATAAAAACAGTATATCTATCTTTTCACTTGCGTGTTTCTTATAATCGTCTGAAAGAAAACCTAAAAGTTAACTGGCTGGAGAAACTAGAAACTAGAAAACCATGGACAAATATCTACCATCTAATCTTCTTACCTCTCTACAAAGAAGACTTCGCCCTAGTCTCTGCAACTCTTGAGGGATTGCTTCGATCAAACTACCCCAAAGAAAAAATGATAGTTGTTCTATGTTGGGAAAGTAGGGGGGGGGAGGCAACAGAAATAGTTGTTCAAGAAGTAGAGAAGATTTATAGTCAAAAATTCTATCACTTTGTTTCGGTGATGCATCCTGCCGACCTAAACGACGAGATCCCCGGCAAGGGTTCAAATACTGCCTATGCCGCTCGAGTGGTTAAAGAAAAGATAATTGATCCGCTAGAGATAAATTATAACCGTATCCTTGTTTCTAATTTTGACGTAGATACGGTTGTTTTTCCAGAGTACTTTGGAATACTAACTTATACTTTTTTAACATCTGATAATCCCCTGAGGGCCTCGTATCAACCAGTGCCCTTATATATAAATAATATTTGGGGGGCACCGTCGTTCGCCAGAGTGGTGGCATTCTCAGCCACATTCTGGCACACCATCAAGCAAGAAAAGCATGAGACAGCAACAACCTTTTCATCTCACTCGATGCCTTGGCAGGCCCTAGTCGATGTTGGTTTTTGGCAGAAGAATATGGTCTCCGAAGATTCAAGAATTTTTTGGCAATGTTTTTTAAGATATGATGGAGATTACCGGGTTGTGCCTCTATACTATCCTGTTTCAATGGATGCTAACGTTGCCCACACAACTTGGCAAACTTTTAAGAATGTTTATAAACAACAGAGACGATGGGGTTATGGTGTTGAGAATATTCCATACTTTCTTTTCGGATTTTTAAAAAACAGCGCTATCCCAAAACTTAAGAAATGGAAATATGGGTTTATGATTATCGAGGGGTTCCACTCTTGGGCAACCAACGCTTTAATAATATTTTTATTAGGTTGGCTACCGGTAATTGTTGGCGGACCAGAATTTAATAAAACAATTCTGTCTTTGAATTTACCCTATATAACAAGATTTATAATGACCTTAGCCATGGTTGGATTGATCTCCACGGCAACTTTATCGATCATTCTCCTTCCACCCCGTCCGCCAAAATTCGGTAAGTTTAAATACTTGTGGATGGTTCTTCAATGGCTTTTATTCCCCATCACAACCATCGGTCTTGGTCTTCTCCCCGGCCTAGAAGCTCAAACCCGCCTCATGCTCGGCAAGTATATGGGATTCTGGGTTACGCCGAAGGCCAGAAGGTAGTATGTAGTAAGTAGAATGTAGTGGGGCAGTTGATTTTTCCGGCGTGTTACATTATTATAGAAATATGGGAGTAAAAACTAAACAACTCAAAATTAAGACCAAGCGCGGTATTTTTAACATTGTTCTTAAATCAAAGGAGGGTGAGGAGGGATATGTAATAAGAGTGGAGGGATTTCCGGAAATTGTTACCGGAGGGGATACTCTTAAGGAAGTAAAAAAAATGGCTAAAGAAGCTATAGAATTTTGCCTTGAATGCAGAGAAAATGAGCATCATCCCAATACTAAAATCAAAAGAAGTTCTTTATTTACTTCTCCGACTAGGTTTTAAGATCACCTCTCAAAAGGGAAGTCATATAAAGTTAACGCATATAGTCGACAAAACCAGGCAGGTAATTTTACCTTTCCACGGTAAAGATCTAAATCGTGGTATTTTGCTTGCCATTCTAAAACAAGCCAAGGTATCTATAAAAGATTTTTTGAAGATATTGGGGCGATAATATTCGAGGCCTAGAAGCCCAAACCCGCCTAAATGTTAGGCAAATATATGGGCTTTTGGGTAACACCCAAATACCGACGTTAAATTTCGCTTTCGCCTCTCTAAACTTTGACCCTTCTCGTTCTATATGGTAGTCTTAATCAGTTTTTTGAAGGAGAGCTTAGGTGAACGATCCTAAGGATTGCAAGCATGAAAATTATGATATAAGTTGGTCGCATGGTGAATGTCCCCGTTGTGTAGATTGTGGGATGGTAGGAGAGTTCAGTCCATTTCCGAATATAGTTTGGTCGGGTGATCCTCTTCTTATGGCCGTTGAAGCGTTTAATTCAGGAAGCAAAGAAGCCGCTGAACATGCAGTAGATTATCTAGTGTTGGCTAAAAGATTCGGCTTCTTCGTATACGATGAACGCTTAAAAGAATTGGTTAAGAGCAAATAATTCCGGTTTTCACCGGTTTTTTGTTGAATAATTTACTAAGTTGTTATGGTGTATCATAACAATCAAACGGCAACCTTTATGATATATCATAAAGGTTGCCGTTTGTTACTCAAAATGGGTTAATTTCTGAAATAACTCAAGGCGCCCCCTAAGAAGGGGATAATTTTTAAGTGACGGATCTCCTTTGAGTAGTAACCTGGCTTCAGCTCTGGCTTTTTTAATAAGATCGATATTGGCTAGGGCGGCCATGCCAAGGTCGGGGATACCAGATTGTTTAACGCCGAAGAACTCTCCCGGTCCACGAATTTTCATATCTTTTTCGGCTAGCTCAAATCCATCATCACACTCAACAAGGGCTTTGAGTCGCTGATTTGTTGTTCTGTCGGCTGTCGAAGAAAGAAGAAGGCAATATGATTGATGCTCGCCCCGACCAACTCGACCTCGGAATTGATGAAGCTGGGCAAGACCGAATCTTTCGGCACTTTCAATCATCATTATTGTGGCATTTGGAACATCAACGCCGACCTCGATAACCGAAGTTGAAACAATTACATCGCATTTTCCGTTCTTAAAACTATCCATCACCTCATTTTTGTCTTTGGGTTTAAGTTTCCCGTGAAGCATCGCCACTCTTAAATCGGGAAAGACCGATTCTGATAACTTCTTATACTCTTCCTCGACCGCCCTTACATCAGCCCAGAGAATATTCATCTTAGATTGTTTTGTGCCAGTCCTGATTTCTTTTTTAGGATCACTTATTTCGATGCGTGGACAAACAACAAATACTTGTCGACCCTTCTTAACTTCTTCTCTGACGAACTGATAATTTGCCGACCGTTCTTTGGACATAACTATTTTTGTAATTATTTTTTGTCGGTTTTTTGGCTTTTCTTTTATAAGAGAGATGTCCAGATCGCCATAGATAGTAAGGGCGAGAGTGCGGGGGATAGGAGTAGCAGTCATAGATAAGAGATGGGGGACCAACTCGCTGTCCATTTGTTTGGCCAGAGCCGCTCTTTGCTGGATGCCGAACCGATGCTGTTCGTCGATTACAACAAGAACTAACTTATCAAACGAAACATCTTTCTGGATAACAGCATGAGTGCCGATAATTATACTTATCTCGCCAGATGATATTTTTTGTTTCAGAGATTTTTTACCGATACCCTCGCCGCCAAACTTTGCTTCTGAACCGGTAAGAAGACATGTTTTAACAGAACCGTCCTTAATTATCGAGGCAATGGTTCTGTAATGCTGGTTAGCAAGCACCTCTGTCGGTACCATAAAAACAGTTTGGTAACCTTTCTTTGCTACTTGATAAGCGGCCGCAAGAGCAACAACTGTTTTACCACTACCAACATCTCCCTCCATAAGACGGTTCATTGGATAGTTTTTCTGAAGATCCCTTAGAATCTCCCAGAGAGCGACTTTCTGGTCAGTTGTCAGCTCAAAGGGTAAATTAGAAATAAACTCCTTCATCAATAACTGATCGAATTCTACTGATATAGATTTAAGCTGATTTACCTTTCTTCTTTCCAAGAGAGCCTTGATCTGAAATAGAATTAGATCTTCAAAGGCAAATCTTTCTCGGGCTATCTCTGCTTTTGATAATTCGGTTGGATAGTGAATGTCGCGCATCGCCTGAGATAATTCTGGAAAATTATACTTAGCCAACATATGAGTGGGAAGGGAGTCGTCAATTTTAATACTTTCAATGATCGGCTTTGTGAGAAAGCGAAGATACTTAGAAGTGACGCCATCTGTCTCCGGATAGACGGGGACGAGACCAGAAGTGTGCTTTAAGTTGGGTTGCGGGTTTGAAGAACCGATCTTCTCAAAGGTTGGGCTAGAGAGGCACAAACCATGTTTGTTAAGAATAATTTTACCAGCCAAGCTTACAAGCGTACCTTCAATCAGCTGATTCTCGATATAGGGCTGGTTGAACCAAACAACTTTTATCGCTCCGGACGAGTCGCCAACAATGGCATTAGTAACCGACATTCTTCTTGGAAAAATTCTCCGGCTTGATATTTTTAGTACTTCGCCCTGAATATTAACTTTCTGGCCCGGTTCAACTTGGTCAATAGACACCGTTTCAGTATAATCTTCATAACGAACAGGAAAATGCCAAAGAAGATCTTTTACGGTTTTTATTCCTAGACGATTAAGTCGAGGAACATTTCTCGGTCCGACATTGGGGAGTTTCTCGATGGGTAGAGATATATCCATCCCGTTAGAGATAGTGCGTGCACCGACTATCACCGTACAGTGGCAAGCCCTATCGATTAGTATAAATTTATAACTTGATATCCAAACCCGCTAGCCTGCCTGCCGGCGGGCAGGGGTTATCTCTAACGGGATCCATAGTTGGGCATATTTTACTATATTCTAACTAAAATTAAAAGCAGGCCACCATCCCTCAATGAATATAAGTGGCCTACTTTTAGTCTATGGTCCCCTCGAGAAGAATCCTTGCTTGCCGGCAGGCAGGGAACTTTTATTACAAGATCCGCCCACACAAAATTTTTGTGTCCCCGGGGTGATTCGAACACCCAACCTTTTGCTCCGCAAGCAAACGCT
>CAZCYM010000045.1:0-7165 GCA_964502945.1 uncultured Candidatus Saccharibacteria bacterium | reverse complement strand
CGCTTACCGTAAGGGTTTTTTCCATGTTAAGGAAAATTAAACCGGACACTAGTGATAATTACCAGCAAATATTGACGGTACATAAAGATCGTGCTAATATCTTGGCACGGTTTTTAGTTCGCTCGAAAAGGAAGGTAGCCATGAGAATGAAGAAGATCGTTGGTTATTGTCTGGTTGGTATTGTTCTTGTTGCAGCATTTATTGCGTCTTTCACAACCATTGCTATCCAGAGTTCTTTGCTAGTAGCCTGCGGGATATTCGCTTTAACGGGGCTGATGATGGGCATGATTGGTATCGGTGTTCACCTAACAACTAGCAATTAAAATCTAAGACACTCAGAATTGTCGACTAATAATCGGCATTTTTATTTTCCAAATAATACCTAAAAACTGTGCTAAGATAATACCACAGTTTTTAGGTGGAAAGGGAGAAGCAGATGGTTCGGATCCAAGTTTTTGCTAGTACCTTTATTCCCGGGTTCAATAATCGTGATCCCGTCACTAAAGAGATTCATTTAATGGGTAGGCCCTATCCGGAACAACACATCATATCGTCCTTTACTAATCAAAATTTGTCTAAGGAAGAACTTATACAAGTGGCCACAGAACTTGTGGATTGCCCAACTTCAATGTTCCAAAGTTATTCTGACGGTTGGGGTTGGATTGCTGAGCGGGAATATCTTGAGAAATTAGCATTAAAGACGAATGATCACAAGCTGATAACATTGATTAGAAAACTGATCCAAAAAAGACAAAAACGTTGGGAGGGAATTTCTAGACTACTCCATTTTTAACCCTACTACAAATTCAAGCCGACTTAGTCGGCTTTTTTCTTGCAATATAAACTCCGAATGTCGCTACCAGGTCCTAACAAATTGGAAGTTCCAATAACCGCTACATTATTTCCCAAACAAGTTTAAATATTCTGAGAACACAAACAGACGGTTGCGTTTAAAACCGGTAATCTCTTTAAAAATTCCGAGTTGCTCAAATTGGTTGGCCAAACTGTTGGCTGATGGCTGGGTGATTTTTAATTTTTGCTCTATATCCTTGGCATTCATAATTGGTTGCGAGTAGAGATGATTTAAGAGTTCCTGGGCCACCTTTGACCTCTTGCCAAGCGTAGCAATTTCTTTTTCGACTTTATCACGTAAGATAGCAATCTTCTTAAATGTTTCGATGGACTTCTTCGATGTTTCCGCGACACCAACCAAGAAAAATTTAATCCAATGTTCAATGTTATTTGAGCTTCTGGCCACAGTAAGAGCATCATAATATTCGCCCTTATTTCTCTCAAAGAAGTCGGAAATATAAAGTGTAGGTTTTTTGAGAATATTATTAGAGACAAGATAGAGAGTAATGAGAAGTCGTCCAATACGACCATTACCATCTAAGAATGGGTGGATTGTTTCGAATTGGTAATGACTAAGAGCCACTTTGATCAAGTGCGGAATATCTAGCTCTTGATTGTGCCAAAACTTCTCTAAATCGCTTAGAAGTTCTAGCACTTCATCGTAATGAGGCGGAACGAAAACAGCATCCTGTAATGTAGCGCCCCCAATCCAATTCTGACTAGTTCTTATTTCTCCGGGTTGTTTGTATTTACCTCTAACACCTGTTAGCAGTATTTTATGGGCTTCTTTTAAGAGTCGAACTGAGAGCGGCAGTTTATCTAATTTGCCAATAGAAAAATTCATTGCCGAGATATAATTCTGGACTTCATTCCAATCATCTCTTCGTTCAGGATCAATCTCTTCTTTTGGTAACAGGGCTTCGTCAATACCTGTTTTTGTCCCCTCAATACGACTGGAAGTCGTAGCTTCTTTAACAACATGCATGCGAATAAAGAAGTCCACATCGGGTACTAAGAGCGAATAGGTATCTAGTTCGCCCAAGAGCCTGTTAGCCTCCTCCAGGAGTATGTCTATTTTCTGATCTGACCACGCAAAAGGGCCGTTTATTGGAGACGGAGAAAAGCTCTTGTATTTATACTGTTGCTTGTAAATTCCAGCCTTATACATGGTATTTTATACATAAAGTATAGCATATAACTTTATTTATGTAAAATCATAGATAAAGTTGATAAATGCGACAAAAACTCCGAACGAGCCTGTCCTGAGGAATTCGAAGGGCTACCAGGTTCTAACAAACTGGAATGGCCAGTAACCGGCCCTTCGACTTTGCTGGTTCGACTATGCTCACCACAAGTCAGGATAAATCATTTGCCGAATTGCGTCTCCGACACCTGCCTGCCGGCAGGCAGGTCGTACAACCCCCGCAACACTTCGACTCGCTTCCTTCAATAAATTCAGGACAAGTTGCTCGCTCAGTGCGAGCATGAAAAATAACCTAACATTTGTCAGATTATTTTAGTTAATTGGGTTAGGAATAAACCTAATTGGCAAGAGTAGATAAATGTGCTAAATTGCACCCATGTATCTTTAAAATTAGGAATTTAAAATGGGAAAAAGGTTTGAAGAAGACTATGAAAATCTAATCAAAATAGACCCGATTAAAGACCTGGGTAACAAATCTGTCCGAATATCTTCAAAGGGCATAGATTGGATACCTGCCCCCCCATTAGAATCTCTCGGTCTTGGCCCGCCACAATTACTTGACCTGTATTACTATATGGCCCTAACGCGCAGAGTAGACAGGGAGATAGTAAAAATGTCGCATATGGGAATGGCTCTTGGGAAACATCTTCTCAGTACCGGCAATGAGGCAACGGCAATAGGCGCTTCATACGCCATGAATAAAAATGATTGGGTCGCTTTGGCGATCAGAGATCTCGGAGTATTTATTGTAAGAGGTGTGTCGATAGCCCAAATCCTGATGCAATCCTGCGGTAAACGAGACAGTCCAACGAATGGCTGGGACGGCAGCTTACACATGGGTGACAAGAAAAAAAGAATTGTCGGCCTAATTAGTCATCTAGGAACGATGCTCCCCATAGCTACCGGCTGTTCTTTTTACGAGAAATACAAAAAAGAGTGTAATGCGGTTCTGGCTTTCAGTGGCGACGGAGCATCAAGTACCGGCGACATCCACGAAGCGTTAAACATTGCTTCAGTAATGAAACTGCCGCTAGTCCTGATCATTGAAAATAATCAATGGGCATTTGGCACCCCGAATCAGCTTCAATATAACGTCCCGACTCTTGCCCTAAGGGCATTGGGTTACGGATCTAATGTAGAAGGCTACTGGATAGATGGTACAAATGTATCAACCGTTTACGCTACGATCAAAAAAGCGCTAGAGAAAGCGAGGAAAGAAAATATCATTACCATTGTCGAAGCGGTTTCGATGCGATATGAGGGCCATTCCCTTGCCGATCCCTTTACTACTTATATCCCAGCAGAACAATTAAAAGCATGGAAAATAAAGGATCCGATTGATACATACAAGGAGATTCTCTTAAACCAAGACTTCGCCCTAGAAGAAGATATCATGAAATTAGATAATCGCATTAAAGACGAGATAGAAGAAGCAGTATCCATAGCAGAAAAAAATCCACGGCCTGACTCGGCCGGCTTTGAAAAAAAAATTTTTATCCTATCCCCCAAACATACAAATGAAATGCTTCTTCCGCCTCAAAAAGGCAGAAAAATAACTTATCGCGAAGCAATACACGAAGCACTGGAAGAGGCACTGGAAAAAGATCCTGATGTTTTTATGATCGGGGAAGATATTGGCATTTCGAATGGGGCTTTCAAGTTGACAGAAGGATTTTCCAAAAAATTTGACGGCCTAGACTGGCAAGAATGGTGGCAAAAGAGAGAAGTACCATCCCAGAGAAGAGTCATTGATGCTCCTTTGGCTGAGTCCGGTTTTTGCGGTCTTGCCTTGGGTGCCGCCTTGGGTGGACTTAAGGCAATCGTAGAATTCCAATACGCAGACTTCGCATCGGAGGCATTCAAAATGTTAGTTAATTACGCCGCTACTCAAAACGTCAAAAATATGGGAGCTCTCCATATTGTTTTCCGTTTACCGTCGGGATGGGCACAGAACACATCCCAATATCATTCGGTCAATCCAGAATCGTGGTTCGCTTCTACTCCAGGCTTAAAAATTGTTGCTCCAATAACCGCTTTCGACGCTAAAGGACTTTTAAAAGCATCTTTGTATGACGGCAATCCCATTCTTTTCCTTGAATATAAGCACTACTATCGACGACGCCCAGAAACACTGCCTTCGGAACTTAACCTTGCTATTCCAGACCATGGTTATGTCGTCCCGATAGGCAAGGCTAGAGTTGTTAAAGAAGGAAATGATATTTCTATAATAACCTACGGCTCGCAGATATTTAGAGTGCTTGAAGCAGTTAAAGAAATCGAAGGAAAATTAAATACATCCTTAGAAGTCATTGATCTTCGGACAATCGTTCCCTATGATCGAGACTGTGTTTCTTCTTCGGTCAGAAAGACAAATAAGGCCTTGGTTACCTGTGAAGCTCCCAAAACCGGTTGTTTTGGAAACACCATCGCTCAAAACATTCAAGAAGATAATTTTGAATATCTTGATGGACCAGTTCGGTTGGTCGCAGCAGCAGATACACCCGTTCCCTTCGTCTCCGAGCTTGAAGAAGCTCACCTTCCAACTACAGAAAAATTAATTATCGCGATTGAAAAACTGTTGGAATACTAAACCATGTACCATCTACCTAGTACGTGGTTTTTATTTGACCGATATTTATTATATCGCCTGAAGTTCTTTGAGGGCTTCTTCATAAAATTTAATTGCATGCCTAGCTTCGGCTTGGCGAAGAAAATAATTTACATCGTGAACGAGTTTGTTTCTTATCTTGTGAGCTTCCCAGAGATGATCCAGATTAGCAAGCTGGCCTTTTTCAATGCTAGATAATCGTTCCCCCATAGATTCTCCGAAGTAACCGGCTTTTTTTAATAAATCATCAACGAGCTTATCGGCCTCAACAACTGCAAATTTCCACTCAGCTTCTTTGGCTGAATCAACATGGCGCAATATCTCCTCCCATCTGGACTGACTAGCTCCTTTAGAAGCCGCCTCGGGTATTCTCAGGGCCAGTTTGGCCATTTGAATTTTAGTATCAATTAGTTTTCTAAACTCTATAATAAAATAAATGGCTAGGCCGCTAAAAAGAAGCGATAAAGTAGCCGATAGAAGTTTCAGTCTTAATAAGATTACGTCGAAGTCAATATTAAACATTTATGTTAGTTAATTCTAGTTGATGGGCAACCCTCAAAACAGTTTCCTCGTCAAATTGTTTACCTATAATCTGAAATCCGACCGGCATTCCCGATTCACCGCCATTACCGCAAGGTACTGATATCCCAGGCAAACCAGCAAGATTAACCGGTACAGTATAAATATCTGATAGATACATAGATAAAGGATCGGAAGATTTCGCTCCTATCTTAAAAGCGGTTGTCGGTGAAGTTGGACCAACAATCACGTCAACCCTATTAAAAGCATCATAAAAATCTTTTTTAATCAAAGCTCTGACCTTTTGAGCTTTTAGATAATAAGCGTCATAATAACCTGAAGACAAAGCATAGGTTCCCAGCATAATTCTCCTTTTTGGTTCGGAACCAAGACCTTCGGCTCTTGATCTCTCATAAACCTCAAGCAAATTTGTACTTTTTTCAGAAGAATGGCCATATCTAATGCCGTCGAATCTAGCAAGATTAGAAGATGCTTCGCAGGGTAAGATAATATAATAGACGGCTAAAGCACAATCTGAATGTGGAAGAGATATTTCTTCTATTTTACAACCTAAACTATCGAGCATCTTAATCGAAAACTCGATTCGTTGTTTTACTTCTTCGCTTAAACCTTTACCTAAATATTCTTTAGGAACTCCGACTTTTAGTCCTTTTATCGATTTATTAAGATTTTGAGTAAAATCCGGAACGTCATCTTTAACAGTTGTGGAATCAAAAATATCATGACCGGATATTGAGTTCATCACTAGAGCCGAGTCATAGACATTCTTTGTGAAGGGACCTATCTGATCTAGAGAAGAAGCTAGGGCCACTACGCCATGTCGTGAAACTCGACCATAGGTAGGCTTCAAGCCCACTACGCCACAAAAACTAGCCGGCTGACGAACCGAACCGCCAGTATCAGAACCTAGGGCAAAAACACAAAGATCAGCCGCAACTGCCGCCGCCGAACCTCCCGAAGAACCGCCGGGAACTTTTTCCAGATCGTGAGGATTCTTTGTTGGTCCGAAGGCAGAATTTTCTGTAGAAGAACCCATGGCAAATTCGTCGAGATTGGTCTTGCCAAGAAACTGAACGCCAGATTTCTTAAGTCTCGAAATAACAGTGGCATCATAAGCAGAAATATAACTTTCTAAAATTTTAGAACCGGCAGTAGTAACCGTTCCGTCAATGAGAATATTGTCTTTTATGGCGGCAGGAACTCCGGCAAGCAAAGCTTGCAACTTTGAATTTTGGAAGTTGAAAGTTCTAAGATAAGCGTTAAGTTTTTTATTCTCGGCAGTAATTTTTACAAAGTAATGGTTAAAAATTTCTTCAGAGGAAAATTCGCCCTTTTCAAGGCCGTCTCTAACGCTTTGAATTGTGTGTCCAAGAATCATTATTTATTGAAAACTGACTTAACTTTTATAAATCGTCCTTCTTTCTTGGGTGCTTGTCCAATAAGTTTTTCGTTGAGACTATCGTTCGTCCCGTTAGAAGTCCAACCAGCCCGAAAGGTGTAGTCGGCAGATGACCCGCTTTCAGTGGTCGTCTTACTTCTAATGGGATTCATCTCAAAATCTTGTTGAGACTTATCCTCGCGCATTGAATTAACCAAACCGGTAGTTTGATATAGAGGTTCCACGCCATCGGTATTTATGCTATTCAGTTGATCGATATAACCTAAAATCGCAGATAATTCACCGCTCATCTTCCCTTCTTCCTTATCGGTCAACTCGATTCTGGCTAAGGAAGCAATGTGTTTTATTGTTTTAGAATCCATTGATTTCATTATAAATCTAGCATAATATTAAGGAACTATAAAGCTATGATCGAAATAAAAAATCTGTCGAAAACTTATGATGAACAGCTGATAGTTGATAGTCTGTCTCTGGTTATACCCACGGGCAGTATTTTTGGTTTTCTGGGACCCAATGGAGCAGGAAAAACAACAACCATGAAAATGATTGTTGGGATAAATAA
>CAZCYM010000044.1:6359-7315 GCA_964502945.1 uncultured Candidatus Saccharibacteria bacterium | reverse complement strand
TGTTGAAGAATGGCATAGACAAGAAAACAGCTCAAGCCATTTGGGAACTTTTTCCGCCATTTGCCAGATACGGATTTCCAAGAGCTCATGCCGCTTGTTACGCTATGATCGCTTACCAAACAGCTTACCTTAAAGCAAATTATCCGACCGAATTCATGGCCGCATTTATGAACAGCGAAACCGGAGACGTTGAAAGAGTGGCTTTTCTGATAGAAGAATGTAAAGACATGGGGATAGAAGTTTTGCCCCCTTCAATAAATGAGAGTTTTGAAAAATTTGCCGTGGTCACGGGAGCGAATAATAAACCAGCTATACGGTTTGGACTAACAGCGGTCAAAAACGTTGGCGAAAATGTGGTCGCCGCAATAATTAGAGAAAGGCAAGCCTCGGGACCACTTAAAACCGTAGAGGAATTTGTTTCTCGTATTCATAATAAAGATCTTAACAAAAAATCCTTAGAAAGTTTAGTAAAATGCGGAGCCCTAGATATCTTCGGGGAAAGAAATACTCTCTTGCATAATTTAGAACAACTTCTTAATCATGCTCGCGACAAACAAAAACATTTCTCTACCGGCCAAGTTAGCTTATTCGGCGGCTCTGTCGAAACAGAACTCCCACCATTACGGCTTGCCATAGCCGAACCGGCTAAATCATGGGAAAAATTATTGTGGGAAAAGGAGCTCCTCGGCCTGTATGTATCCGATCATCCTCTCAATATTTACCAGGCCCAGTTGAAGTTAGAGAAAGTAGTTCCTATCAATACACTAACCTTAAACATGGCTGGATCCGTCAGAATCGGCGGAGTTGTTACAAAAATTCAGAAAATAGTTACCAAAACAGGAAAACCAATGATGTTCTCATGGATAGAAGATCTAACTTCTAAAATAGAGGTGGTTGTCTTTCCAAATGTTCTTGAGCGCAATCCCGAAGTCTGGAAAGAAAATAGTATTGTTGTT
>CAZCYM010000044.1:0-6349 GCA_964502945.1 uncultured Candidatus Saccharibacteria bacterium | reverse complement strand
CCGCGGTAAAATAAATGACCGCGATGGTGCTCTTAAACTCCTCTGCGATGATGTTAAACCCCTTTTACAAGGGTCATCCTTGTAACTACAAGGATGACCCTTGTAAATAGTTTCTGTAAGGTCAGATGCTTTAGTCTAGTAAGAGATGTTCAATCTCTTTTTTGTTCTTTATAGCCTCATAGCTACCGTTCAAAAGGTCTAAATATTGAGCGTTTGAATATCTGGTAGCAATTATTTCTTTATCACAAAGTGGATTATTCTCTGTACCAACAAAAGAAGCACAACTGCTCCATGGGTAATCTACTGGATTATTTACAATACCAGCAACCTTAGGATTTTGATGAATATACAAAGAAAGCCAAACAAGGTATGAATCATCGTCAATATTAATTTGTTTATATTGATCCTGAAATACATGCCCAACATGATTATATTTTTTATTGAAATACATTGAATAGCTTGTACAAACTTTGGTTAAAAGTTTTGTGGTTGGAATATTTGAATTTTGCCTAAGTAGCAAGTGAAAATGATTTGGCATCAAACAATAAGAAATAAGCGAGAAAGAATTCGGCGGTAGAGGCTGGATTCTGTTTCTGATTTTTTCATCGGGAAATAAGTTCTGTTTTAATCTTAAAAGAAAAAAGCCAAAATCTTGACCATCTAGAAAAACGCCTGATTTTCCGTTGCCGCGATTATATACATGATAGTACTCACCCGGACCAAACTGTTTATAGTCTCGATATTTCATAAAATAACTTATCTCATTTTTAACTAAATCTTACAAGGGTCATCCTTGTACAACTTGTACAAGGATGACCCTTGTAAGACCGCGGGGATTAACTGGCTATATGACCAGAATAAGAAAAATCCGCCAGAAGAGCGGATTTAAATATAAAGATATTTTACTTTGATGCCTCGTAGCCAAGGATTCTGGAGGTAACCTGAGAAAAAGTAAGGAACTTTCGTCTAAACATCACCGTAATTGGGTTTATATTTTCACTTTCAAAAACTTTTAGTAGTTCTTCGATTGATATCTTTGTAAGATCTATGCCCCTAACCTCGTATTTGCCTGTGGGTATGTTAAACGTATTCAGCACATCAAAAGATATGGTAGCTTCACTCACCATAAAAACTTCTTCAGAATCTCCCGCAAAAAAACTCGACTGAACCAGATTCTTAGGTATGGGGAATTGTAAAAACGTAACAAGCGCCGGTTTGAATATGGTTATGCTCTCCCTATCTTTTATTACTTGACCGCCGAGAACCCTGACAAAGCTCTCTGCTTCTTCCTTTGTATCAAACACGGACATAAACAGAGGCCTTTCTACCCTATTTTCGCCCACCTCACTCCTAGTAAATCCATCAATTTGAAGTGAAAAACAATCTACCCGCGTCTCTCTCTTAAAGATCCACCTACCCCTCTTTCCGATACAGGCCTTAGAAAGTTTTTCCACCCGAGGATTCGCTATTCTGCTTAATGTACTGGTTTTTATGTCTCTGGTTAAGTCTGGGCTAGTGAGGTCATTTATGGTTTGACTATTAGCGTTAGTAATAAAAACTACAGAAAAAAAACAGAAACCCCACTCCTAGATTCATGCTCCTTGTCGATCTTCTCATCTTCCTCCCCTTTTCAACGAACAAAAATCAGTTAATGGATAATACAAACAATAACAGGAGACGTCAAGTCTTTTGATTATTCATACTTTTTGCTATTCTAAACACAACATGGCAAAAAATTCTCTTGATCAAATCCGTCACTCTCTTGCTCACCTTTTAGGTGCGGCAGTTTTAGAATTATATCCAGGCTCAAAGTTAGCTATCGGTCCGTCAATTGATAACGGCTTCTATTATGACATCGATGTTGTCGGTAAAATATCAGACAGCGATCTGCCAAGAATTGAAATTGAAATGCAGAAAATATTAAAAACCTGGGATGAGTTTGAAAAGATGAAAGAAACTGAAAAATCAGCTAAAACCCGATACATTGGGAATCCCTATAAAATTGAGCTGATAGAAGAACTTGCTGACAAAAAAGAGGAGATAACTTCTTACAAATCAGGTCACTTTATTGATCTCTGTCGCGGTGGCCACGTAGAAAGTGCGAAGGATATAAAACCAGATAGCTTTAAGCTGTCTCACGTTGCCGGAGCATACTGGCGTGGTAGCGAAAAAAACGCTCAACTTACCCGTATCTATGGTCTTGCCTTTGAAACAAAGCAAGAGCTTGACGCTTACGTCACCATGCTTGAAGAAGCTAAGAAACGAGACCACAAGAAACTTGGCCCGGAGCTTGATCTTTTTACTTTTTCAGAACTCGTCGGTTCAGGACTACCCCTTTGGACACCCAAGGGGACACTGTTAAGAAACCTGCTTGATGACTATGTCTGGCAATTGCGTAAGCAAGCCGGTTATCAGCAAGTAGATATACCCCATATTACGAAAAAGGAGCTTTACGAAAAAAGTGGTCATTGGGATAAATTCAAAGATGAGCTCTTTCGAATAACAACTCGGGAAGGACATGAATTTGCAATGAAACCGATGAACTGTCCCCACCATACTCAGATATATGCTCGCAAACAACATAGCTATCGAGAATTGCCCCAGCGTTACGCCAATACAACAAAAGTCTATCGAGATGAACAATCGGGAGAACTAGCCGGCCTATCACGCGTCCGCTCCATTACTCAAGATGATGCCCATGTCTTTTGCCGAAATGACCAAGTCAAAGAAGAAATAGAAAAGATTTGGGATATTATAACTGAATTCTACAAGGGAGTGGGGTTTAATCTTGATGTCCGCTTATCCCTTCATGATCCTAAACACCAGGAAAATTACCTAGGCGATCACGAGACTTGGGAAAAAGCAGAAAACCAACTTAGACAAGTTATTAAATCTAAGAAGGCAAAAGCAGAAAACGAAGCTATTGGTGAAGCGGCTTTTTACGGACCTAAAATAGATTTTAGCGGAAAAGATTCGCTTGGAAGACATTGGCAGATGGCGACTATTCAACTTGACATGAATATGCCGGAAAGATTCGATCTGACATGCATAAATGAAAAAGGAGAAAAAGAAAGGATAGTTATGATCCATGCCGCGATAATGGGTTCAATCGAAAGATTCTTGTCAGTTGTCATTGAACATTTTGCCGGTGCATTTCCTGTCTGGCTATCCCCCGTTCAAGTAATAATTCTCCCGATATCAGATAAGCAGAACGAGGAAGCAGGAAAAATATTGGATCAGCTTCAAGAAGCTGGTATTCGGACTGAACTAAATTCAAACAACGAAACCCTTGGTAAAAAAATACGCGAAGCAGAAAAACAAAAAACTCCATATATTCTTGTTATTGGCGATAAAGAAATTCAAGCCAACGCCATTGCCGTTCGTCAACGCAGTAAAGGCGATATCGGCCAGATGAAAGTTGAAGAATTCATTAAAAAAATCAAAGAAGAGATAGAAACAAAAAAGCCCTAGTTCTCTAGGGCTTTATATTTTTTCCAGCATTCATGGCTAACAAAGAAGCAATGATTATTAAAGCTAGGGCAATCCAGCCATCGCGAGTGGGTAGCTCCTTAACCCTAAGATACATCATCAGAACAGTCCAAGCATTCATGGCGGCTAAATTCAAGATAACAACAGGGTAAACATTTGTGAAATGATCCAGCGACAGTTTATAAGCCGTAAAGATCATTACTCCTCCGGTCCAGTAAAAGGGCTGTAAAATTGTCACAGAAACCAAAATAAACGGCCACCAACTCTCAAATCTCAATCCGAGTATAGGCGCTATATACTGACCAGCTTTTATATTCCTAACCAAGGTATAGGTTAAAACACTAGTCCAGTGAGACAAAATAACAAGCAAGGGTACTAATATGTAGCTAAAAGCATTACTCAATGGAATACTCCCTAATTTAAAGAACGGTTCAATAAACCATACAATAAAACTAATAAAAAAACCACCGAGCCCGCGGTGGTTTAACTAGCAAAGAACCAACTCCAACCATAAACAAAACTGACGGTTTTTAAAAAATTGCCGATTGCTAAAACAATAAAGCCCTTCTTCCATCTGGTCGTTCCACAGAATATATCTGGTATTACCCTAAATCCAGGTATCGGAATAACACCGAGAATAAACATCCCCAAATAACCTCCCGCCTTAACTATCCTTAGAATATTTCTAAAAAACCAATCTATAAAAGTACTAAACCAGCTATTCTTAGTATTGGACCTCTCTTCATTATTTAAAAAACTAAAATATTTACGAGAAAAATATGTCGTTAACCAATCTATATAGCCGTCGGTCTCTAGCTCTCCTTTTACTTTTTGAAGAAATCTTATATCATCCTTGAGTCGTTTCTCTGCCAGACCTCTAAGTCCAGACCAGCCATTGTAACCACCTAGCATTTCTAAAAAACCGATAGAGCCGATTATCAATACCAACATCGGCTTAGTAAAAATGTTATAACTTATCAATGTGGGAGCAATGATATAATCGGGGTTGAAATAAGACAATGCATAGACTAAAGAAAGTAAAAAAATAGGCCAAAGCTCCAATAGTTTGCCCATTTTCCTCACATTTTAACCACCTTTCAAGGAACAGTTAACTGTCATATATTATCATAAAATATGCCCAAAAACAACCTGCCAACTAGTAGCCAGAAAATCATTGTTATCGTTGGTCCGACAGCTTCGGGAAAGTCTGATTTGAGTATTAAACTAGCTAAAAAATATAACGGGGAAATAATCTCAGCAGACTCAAGGCAAGTTTATCGTGGGATGGACATCGGAACAGGTAAGGTTAGAAGGGATCGTATTAAGGGGTTAGTATTAAGTATTAAGATTAAGGGTAGCAAAAAAGATTCGAATTTTTATTCGGAAGGGATAAGACACCATCTAATTGACATTGTTAGTCCTAAAAAACAATTTACCGCTCATGACTTTAAAAGATTGGGCGAGAAAGCAATTAAAGAAATTCTAGCCAACGGTAAAATACCTATTATCGTCGGCGGGACCGGATTTTATATAGACATACTTCTCGGCCGGATGGTTGTGGCCGAAGTACCACCCAATAAAAAGCTACGCGCAAAACTTGAGAAACAATCAGTGGAACAATTGTACTTTCAACTATTGACTATGGACCATAGACGAGCACAAAAAATTGATCGCCATAACAAAAGACGGCTGGTTAGAGCTTTAGAAATAGCAATAGCCACAAAAACAATCATTCCAAAAAACAAAGCTGTATTACAATATTTCCGCGATCGTGGAAATATTGTAATATCCAATAATCCATATGATATTCTATTTATCGGCATTAAACTGTCTAGGAAAAAACTAGAGAGACGAATTAAAATCCGCTTGGATCAACGGTTAAAGCAAAGTATTGTAGGAGAGGTTAAAAATCTAATCAAAAATGGAGTAAACCACAAACGCCTCCAGAAGTTTGGTCTTGAATACAAATGGATTTCTCTATATTTACAAAATAAAATCTCCTATCTAGAAATGGAGAATGAGCTCTTGCGAGATATAATCCGCTACTCAAAACGCCAAATGACCTGGTTCAAAAGAAATAAAGAGATACGATGGATAAAAAATCGGAGGGAATCAGAAAAATTAACTAAAAGGTTTTTCTCATAATTTGTTTTCTGTCCCTTGTTTGTTTTTTACCTCGGAATCTGATGGACCGAGAATTTTTGCTTCAGATGGTTCTTTTCTTTTTTCCATCTGATCCTTCAACCTCTCTCGCTCATGTTCCATCGCAATTTGTTTGTTATAGTTAGATGCTTCCTCAGAAACTTCTCTTTCTTCGTTAAATCTTTTTCGACCCAAATTCATTCTGGGCTGAAAATTAGTAATTAGTTGTGCCATAAATTTTTTAGTCATAGTGATCTTTTATTTTAACATCTTTTTGATCATTCCCTCAACACATTCGGCCTACTGGCCTCAGTACTTCCTCACTCTACGCTCGGTCGCCACTTGTGAATTAGTCCTAGCCGCTTAGCCTCTGTTTCAACATCTCCTCAACGATTTGTGGGTTTGCCTTGCCCCTAGTCTCTTTCATAGCCATTCCTATCAAGAATTTTAATGAGGCTTCCTTGCCGGCTTTAAAGTCTTCGACTGCTTTGGGATTATCAGAAATCACTTTTCCTACCGCCAGATTAAGCTCTTCAACATTTGAAACCTGTTCCAAATTTTTTTCTTTAACAATATTCCCTGGCGAATTACCTGTAGCAAACATTTCTTTCAGGACTGTTTGAGCTCCAGATGATGAGACCTCGCCATGGAAGATTCTCACAACCAGATCAGCAAATATTTCTGGAGTAATTTTTGTATCTGACGGCTCAGCTGAAAC
>CAZCYM010000043.1:0-7388 GCA_964502945.1 uncultured Candidatus Saccharibacteria bacterium | reverse complement strand
TCAAAACAGCAACTATTATCGTCCATTCTTACTCTTTACTTTTACTTTTAATTATTTGTTGAGGGGCGAAAATCCTATCAGTTATCATTTATTAAGCAATGCTCTTCACATAGCTGATGCGATCTTAATTTTCATACTTTTTAATTATGTTTTCAAAAATAAATTTGTACCTTTTTGGACTAGTTTGATCTGGCTCGTCCATCCGCTTCAAACCGAAGCCGTAACTTATATTTCCGGGCGAGGAGACCCGCTTAATGTTTTTTTTATGCTTTCGGCACTGCTCCTGTTTATTAGAGATCATGTAGCGACATCGCAAGTCGCTACATATCGATATCGACTCGTGAGGTCGTCTATTGTGGTGTCTTTACTTTTGCTGGTCCTAGCTTTGCTAAGCCGGGAGACGGCAGTGATATTTCCATTTTTACTCATGGTTTTTTATATCTCTTTTTTATATGATCCAAGGTTCGACCTTGTAGCCCCTAAGGGTCGAACCTTCTCGCGTTCCATAAAGACAGCTTTTATTAAAGCTTTGCCGTATTTTGGCATCGTTTTTGTTTATGGTGTTTTACGGCTCACAGTTCTAAATTTTGAAAATACTCTCAATTTCTATTCTCAATCAAATATTTATGCCGAAAGTTTAACGGTTAGAATGTATACTTTCTTAAATGTTCTCTGGGTTTATGCTGGTCTTATGATTCTGCCATTGTGGCAACACATGGAGAGAAGCGTTACAATTTATACTTATTTTTGGAATTTGCCAACCGCAACATCGGGTTCAGTTATTGTTATATTGTTATATTGTCTAATTGCTTTTTACAGAAAAGAAAAAACTAACAATAAAACAATTCAACAATTTAGCAATTTCCGAATCTGGTTTTTCGCGGTTAGTTGGTTTTTTGTGAATTTAGGCATGACATCAGGGATAACGCCGATCAACGCTCAATTATATGAACACTGGCTGTATTTGGCTCTTCTGGGACCATTAACCCTAGTCATTTTTTACCTGTACGGCATCTTTAAAGTTGGTGGAAAGATGGCTAGGATATGTATAGTCTTATTCTTGGTATTTGTTAGTATTTTCTTCGCAATCTTGTCGGTAAAGAGAAATATTCTTTGGGGCGATCCGATAAAGTTTTTTGAAAATATACTCAAGTATGAACCTGATAGCGCCAGAATAAATAATAACTTGGGGTATCTTTATTTTGACAAGGGCAATAAGGAGAAGGCAGAAGAATACTACTGGAAAGCGACAGAGACTACGGGAAATAGTTTTCCCCAGCCATATTTTAATTTGGGTACGATTCTTCAAGAGAAGGGTGACTTAAGAGGGGCAGTTGTAGTATTTGAAAAAGCCATTGAGCTTGATCCTAATTTTTCTTATCCCTACCCAAATCTATCGGTGATATATGCCAGTCAGGGCAATTTAGTAAAGGCGACTGAATATCTGGAAAAATTAAAAGAGCTACAGCCGAGACTTCAAAGGGTCTACTATAACTTAGCCCTAGTTTATATTGAGAGAAAAGATTATGACTCTGCTCGTCAGAATTTAGAGGACGGTTTGAAATACGGTCAGTTTGATCTGGAGACTGAGCCACTCATTAGGGAGCTTCTAAAAAAGTTTTAAGATTGAATTTTGGCATTGAAACTTAAATTGTGGATAACTTATTTGTGCATTTTTTAAGTACTGTTCTATAATTAGTTATTATAACTAATTAATTCTCTCTGGTTTCCTAATTTTTTTTATTAGTTTATCAAAAAGAATTTTTAATGCATGGCAACTCAATATGCTAAACGCAGTTTTTTAATGGTCGTAGTCAGTTCTCTTTTGCTTTTCAGCTTATTTACAATAACATATGCGGCAAGTACCATCGGAACAAACATGAGTACTACCGGAACTTTTACTCTAACTGTTGGTTCAGCTACCGCGGCTAGATTTCAAAATGCCGCCGGTACCATTACCGTGCTGGTGGTTGATACTGCCAATACAAGAGTTGGTGTAGGCGCTGCACCGGGAACAACCTTTGAAGTTCAAGGTACGGCCTCGGCTTCCTATTTTTTGACTGGTAATACTATTCAGGTTGGAGGCTCTGTCTCATCGGCCGCTTACTCTAGATTTGGAACTAACACTACTACGAATGGTTTCCTAAAGACAGCTAACGATCTTCTTATTTCAGGACAGTTTGAAGTTGATGGTTCAGCTTCTTTTGACCACAAAGTTAGAATCCAGGGCACGGCCTCGGCTTCATACTTCTTAACCGGTAATACTATCCAAGTTGGGGGCTCTGCCACATCGGCCGCTTACTCTAGATTTGGAACCAACACTACAACAGCCGGCTTCTTGAAAGCAGCTAACGATCTTCTTATTTCAGGACAGTTTGAAGTTGATGGTTCAGCCTCTTTTGACCACAAAGTTAGAATCCAGGGCACGGCCTCGGCTTCATACTTCTTCACTGGTAATACAATTCAGGTTGGAGGCGGTGCCGCATCAGTGGCTTATTCGAGGTTTGGGGCTACTGCTACAACTCATGCCGGAACAATATCGGGGAGAACCGACCTAATGGTTGGCGGCGGATTTGAAGTGGATGGCTCAGCGGCTTTTGACGGGTTCGCCCTATTTAGCGCCGGTGGTTCAGTATCAACTAATTTTGAAATTACCGGAAATCAGAGATTTGGTATAAATGCCGGAGCTACTACTCGAGCTACCCTTGAAGTTGGAGGAACAGCTTCAATCTCCGGTATTGCTTCAGTTTCAGGTGATTTTTCAGCGGGCGTAGCAAACACCGGAACATCAAGCTTTAACTTTGATGGTAGTTCTGCCGGTACACAAGGAGCTTGCTTTAGAATAAAAGACTACGATGGTAGCGGCTATACATATTTAAGGGTTAGCGATGGAGCGGCAAGATGGAGTACAAAAGATTGTGCGCAGCCATAGTTGAGAGATGGGGGGATAATATCATGCTAAAAATTACCAAGAAACATATATTGAGCGTGGCAGGGATTGTTGTTCTTGTTAATCTTGTTCTGGTCGCTATCTTGCTATTAATAAAAATTAGTTCAAGTCGTGATAACTTTAGCAAGATAGCTGATCCCAAAGCCTATCAGGCCGTGTTTCTAAGCAATGATCAGATTTATTTCGGTCATTTAAAAAGCGAGAGTCGGGAATCAGAATATTTGAGATTAACTGATGTTTATTATGTAAAGGTTGGTGACGATTCTGTTGGTCGGATTGTTAAATTAGGTCAAATTGAGCCCCATAAACCAACGAATGAAATGATAATAAATCGAGAGCACATTTTATTCTGGGAGAACTTAAGTCCGGATTCTCCGGTAATTCAAACTATTCAGGGCTATAAATAAATGAAATTTTTAGTCTCGAGATTAAAAAAAGAAGTTCAAAATTATAAATTCTTACTGTCGTTTGCAGTTTCTTTGTTGACGTTTTTATCTTTAAGCTCAAATTATGCTTTAGCTGTGGGCGATGCTTATTTCCCCCAAGATACAATAATTAATTTGACCATAGATGGATCATCAACTAATTTTACTGTTGTTGGCGAGTCTGAAGCTAATCAAGTAACAGTAGATACAAGTTCCATTACGGTAAACATTTCTCCGGGTCAAACATTTAAGTTTAGGTCTTATGGCGGAAATAAACTAACCAATGACGGGGGAATTGTGATTAGTTGTTCAGGCGGTGAATCCCAGCTTACTATTACGGTCACTACCATAAAAAATATTGTTATTAGTCCAGATGCAACTAGTTGCTCTCCTGGCGGTGGAGGCGGTGGCGGTGGAGGCGGTGGTTCGGGAAGCAGCACAAGCAGTTCTGCGGCAACTCCAACTCCAGTTCCAGTTTCAACTCCATCTTCTGGTTCAACATCACCGACTGTGGCGACGGCCAAGCCCGAGCAGTATAATTTAAAAGATGGGGATGTAATAAGCGCTAGCGGATCAGATGACCCCGATGTTTACATTGTTAACGCCTATGGCTATAAAAGACTTTTCTTAAATCCAATCATCTTTAATTTTTATGGTCATCTCGGCGGTTTCTCAAAAGTAAAAAATATTGTTGCAACTACGCGAAATATTTTTCCAACGTCAGGTTTGTTCAGAAACTGTGAAACTAATGATCCCAAAGTATACGGCGTAGAGGTTACCGGGGAAGACGTTGGAATGTTGCACTGGGTTAACACGACTGGTGCTCAGGCCGTGGCCGATGATCCCGAATTCTTTAAAAAAGTTTTCTGTATTAATAATAATGAGTTTGCCTGGTACAAGAAGGGGACAGCTTATACTTCCGTAAATCAGATTCCTCTATATACCCGATCAACAACCACAAATTCATCTTCTTTATCATCATCGACCACCACTACGTCTGGTAAGGTTAAGGTTGTAAGTTCAGTGGTTTGGTTGAACGTCAGGAGTTCAAACTCTACGAGTGCCTCCATAGTAGCCAAAGTTTTACCGGGCGAAGAGTTTACATATGTAGATTTAAAGAATGGCTGGTATAAGATTCAGAAAGACGGCAAAGATTTTGGATGGGTGTTAGGAGTATATGTTGTGAAACTTTAGCCGCCTTTTTATCCGTAAGTTTAAATTTCAAATGTCCCGACATTCTATGTCGGGACATTTGACACTTATTTAATTTTTAATAAAATGGGTATTATGAAAAACATTATTTTAATTAGCCTTGTCGTATTGGTTGGAATAAGTTTGTTGGTTTGGTATGGCTTTCTTGTCAGGTCAAAAACCGGTGATTCTGGCCTTGTTTTGCCTACAATCGAGCCCACTCCGACGGAAACTTCAATACAGAGTCCAGAGCCTGATTCGGCCCATTCGAACGACTCAGGGCAGGCAAGCTCACCGCAAGCAACTCCTAGGCCTTCAATTCCAGTTACGGCCACTTCTGAGCCATTTTTGGGGCTTAATGGGGTTACCAAGCCGGCCACTTGCCAAGTTGGAGGAGAGGTTAGATTTACTGCCGTTGACTCATTTCTTTCGCTGGATAGTAAAATTTCCTGGCAAAATATTGACAGCCGAGGTCGTTTGATCAATTGGCATGTTAGTCCTGATGACAAACTTGCCGTTGGACCAAACATCTTTGAGAGCTTAACATTGCCAGATGGCCAATATCAAAATCTGACGGTTCGGCTACCAGAAAACCCAGTTTCTAAAAATTATTTGCTTACTGCCTCTGTTACTTATGGCCAATTTATAAAAGGAAACCTTGAGGTGAAGGAGACAAATTGTATCGGCCAAGTCAAAGTCAATTTGAATTTTTAATCTGGAATTTAGAATTTTGTTTATGTTTAAGAATAAAGATTTTGTTTGGGCTGGTATTCTAGCTCTGGTTTTGTCATTTATTTTATTTGGTAATGGGATTGGCGGAGATTTTGTTTTTGATGATACCATTGTTATTGTTGGGAACCCGTTTATAAACGAAAATCTTGATGGGTTTTGGCAAATTTTCACCAATCCATATTTTGCTTATCAACCTCGGCCAGGTTTATATCGACCCTTAACCATTGCCAGTTATTCGTTGAATGCTTTTACATTTGGGTCTTCGCCGGTTAGTTTTCATGTTATCAATATTTTTCTCCATGCTCTGGTATCATATCTAATTTTTATTTTATTTTATAAATTGGGTGGAAAAGTAACGGCTTATGCCGGTTTTTTATTCTTTACAATTCTACCTATTCACGTTGAGGCGGTAACATCGATTGTTGGTAGGGCAGAAATTCTCTCGCTACTATTTATAGTAACGGCTATGCTTCTGGTTATTCAGAAGAAGTATTTTTTTGCTTCTGGAGCGTTTTTTCTTGGACTTTTAAGCAAGGAAATGGCTTTAACATTTCTGCCCATCCTTCTGTTTCTAGAGTTTTACTGGTACAAAAAAACAGCCGCCAAGGCTTTTAAAGGATTTTTATATTTTGTTCTACCAACAGTGCTGTATACTATTCTGCGGTATATAGCTTTGGGTAAATATTTCTTACAGAACGATGCAACTACCGTTTATAATCCCATTAAATTTGCTCCGAACTTAAGTGGTTTCTGGACGTCATTCAAGGTTTTTTATTTGTATTTCGAGAAGACATTTTTCCCAATTTCTCTCTCAAGCGATTACTCTCTTAATCAAATTCCTTTAGTTCAAAATCCTTTTGCTTCATTCGAAGTGATGTTAGGTATTGTTATTTCGGGTTTGCTTATTCTATTGTTTTTTAAAACCAAGGATTTTTTGTTACGTTTTGGGATTGTTATTTTTCTAGCTTCTTATTTTGTAATATCAAATTGGATTTTTAAAACCGGCACAATTATGGCCGAGCGGTTAATGTATATGCCCTCACTGGGGATTACTGTTGTGATTGCTGTATTATTAAATGGTTTAATGTTAAGAGGGAAAACTGTCAGAAAATTAACTCAAATCGGTTTAATTATAGTTCTTAGCATATACGGTTATCTAATCATTGGCCGGAATAAAGATTGGCTGAGCAGTAAAAACTTATACGAAAGTGCTTATGCCGCCGCTCCAAATAGTATTGTCAATCAAACAAATAAGGCTTATTTGGAATTTACTGCTGGAAATTATAACGAAACAGAAAAACGATTGGATGAAGCGTTAAGCTTTGCTCCGGAGCATGTCCCGGCTTTAAATTTAGCCGGCCAAAATTACAAAAAATTAGGGCAATATCAAAAGGCCGAAGAGTCTTGGAAGAGGGCCATCGCTTTAAGAAATGATTTTCTGAGGGCCTATTTGAGCTTGGGTGTTTTATATTATGAAAACGGCTACTTTAAATCAGCTGAAAAAGTTCTGACCGAGGCCATTAGTATTTACCCTCGTTGGTCGGAAGTATTATATTTGGCCTTGACGAGGGTGAGCTTAGATCAGCCTCGAGAAGCTATCAATATTGTTGAAACATATTTTGGTGATAACCCTACCCAGAAACAACTTAAATTTGCCTTAGGATGGGCCTATTTGAATATAGGAGATAGAAGTAGGGCCTATAGCTATTTTGAAGAAACCAAGGATCCCAAGATAAGTATGGACGATTTTGTGGCGACTTTTGAGGGGTCTAAGGTGATACTGTTGGGTGTTGACAACTGATTTTTGCATCTGGCTAGTCATAGATTATAATATAAATATAAACTCTTTTAGTAATTTTTAACTTGCAATAAATTATAAATCTATAAAATTATATTTTATAGATCGATTTTTTGCAGCTACTAACTTGAATCCCGTACGAAGTAGTAAAAACTTTGGGCGGGATAATAACGAAGTCTTTATATGGAGGTGAATGGCAAATGTTTGACTTTCACACCCGGTAAGGGCTACTTCGTACGGGATGAATAACGGCAAATCATTGTTGTTGACAATCGTTGTGGCGATTGCGGTC
>CAZCYM010000042.1:6135-7444 GCA_964502945.1 uncultured Candidatus Saccharibacteria bacterium | reverse complement strand
GGCTTGTTTTGATAGGGATTAAGAGATTAAAAAAGAAGCCGAAAGATGTTCAATCTGGTTTTGACCAAAAGCCGCAAGTTTGATAAGATTTAATTATGAAAAAGATTTTCAAATCAAAATATAAGATTTTTCCAATTACAGTTGAACCCATGGAAGAGGGGGGCTACTTTGCTCATACTGAAGTCTTGCAAGGCGCTCATGCTGAAGGCAATACGATCGGTGAAGCCATTGATAATATTCATAATATTATAGAGGAGCATATTGAAGTTAGGAGAAAACACGGTGATAATATTGGAAGTTTAGAGGTGCTAAATGAGCCCAAAATTACCATACCTCTGCCGATGGCCTCTAAATGAGTAAACAGTTTCCGGTTTTAAATTATAGACAAATAGCCAAGGTTGCAAAACACCTTGGTTTTCGTTTTGAGCGGATGGGTAAAGGAAGTCATGAGATTTGGAGAAGAAATTACGATAGTCGATATACCACTATCCCCAATCATGGAAATAAAATAATCAAAAGAAAAACCATGAAAGCTATAATAGATGACTTCGGCTTGACCGTTAAGGAGTTTAATAAGATTTTAAAAGAGGTATAATAGCATTATGAAAGTATTTGTAACAAGACCAATTCCTGAAGCGGGTATCAAAGCTCTTAAATCAAAGGGCTATGAAGTTGTGGTTAATAAGAAGGCCGAGAATCGAGCGGCGACCAAAGCGGAGATTATTACCGCTCTTCGACAAGCTCAGGGTGAAGGGAAGCCCTTCAATGCGATTTTATCTGTTCTTACCGATAAAATAGACGGCGAAGTGATGGATGCTGGCTTGCCAACTCTTAAAATAATAGCCAATTATGCAGTTGGTTTTGACAACCTTGACGTTGAAGGGGCGAAGAAGAGAAATATTATGCTAACTAACACACCAGGAGTGCTTACCAATACCGTTGCGGAACACACCTTTGCCCTAATGCTCTCTATTGCTCACAGGATAAGCGAGGCGGATAGATTCTCTCGGGCTGGTAAATATCATGCTTGGGGGCCGAATCTACTTTTAGGAACCGATCTTTCAGGTAAGACTTTAGGGGTAGTTGGATTAGGGAGAATCGGCTCGCGAGTCGCTTTTCATGCGGTTAAGGGTTTTGAAATGAAAGTCATATATACCGACCCAAAGCCAAACCCTGAATTTGAAAAAGAATTCGGGGCTCAATATGCAGAGAAACTAGACGATATGCTACCTCTTTGTGATTTTGTTTCTATGCATGTACCGCTTCTTGATTCCACCCACCATCTTATAAATGAGGCAAGACTAAGGAT
>CAZCYM010000042.1:0-6125 GCA_964502945.1 uncultured Candidatus Saccharibacteria bacterium | reverse complement strand
GTCGGCTTACTTAATCAATACTTCGCGTGGACCGATAATTGATGAAAAAGCGCTGGCTCTGAGCTTGTCGAAGGGTTGGATCCGCGGAGCCGCGATTGATGTCTTTGAATTTGAGCCGGAAATAACTCCGGACTTGAAAGAGCTTGATAATGTCATCCTAACTCCTCATATTGCTTCAGCTACCGAAGAAACGCGCAATAAAATGGCCGAAATGGCGGCGGATAATATAATTGAAGCGTTTGAAGGGAGAACCCCTCCTAATTTGGTCAAGTGACCAAATTAGACAAATCCTAAGCACGAAATCCTAAATCCGAAACAAAGCCCGAAAATCCTAAATCCTAAACGTTTGGAATTTTGGAAATTAGAATTTGGAACTTGTTTAGAATTTAGATATTCGATATTCGAATTTGTGATTGAGATTATTCCCGCAATTCTTACCGACTCTTCTGAAAGGTTTAAGGAATTAGTTCGAAAATTCGAACCATATACCAGTCGGATTCATGTTGATATAGCTGATGGCAAGTTTGTTCCTAATAAAACCATTACCGGTTATAATGAGTTACGCGAAGTAGGTGCGGCAGTTAAATTTGATATTCATTTAATGGTTGAAAAACCAGAAGAATATCTGAAGGAATGGCTCCACACCCACGTCGATCGGTTTATAATTCATGCCGAGTCAAAAGGTGATCTGGCGAAACTGATTGATGAGTTACACAAAAATCAGCGAAAAGCCGGATTAGCTTTTAATCCCGAAACTGATCATGATAAATTTATCGAGTTTGTCAACAAGGTTGATTTTGTTCAATTTATGACCATTCATCCAGGTTTTCAGGGTCAGCAGTTTTTGAAGGAAGTTGTTGATAAAATCAGGACGTTTCATAAAAAAAATCCTGGTATAATTATTATGTCTGATGGAAGTACCACCCCCGAAACTGCACTACTACTAGTGGAGGCAGGAGTTTCGATTTTAGTGTCGGGGAGTTATGTGGTTAAAAGCTTGGATTTTAAAAAAGCGATAGAAGAACTCAAGGGATCGATTAACTACTAATTTACGAATTAGTACGAATATACGAATTTCTTAAGGAGACTATTTTCGAAATCATCTTATTCGTATGTTCGTAAGGATTAGTAAATTCGCAGTGTTATGTACGATATAATTTCGATAGGTTCGGCGACGCGCGATGTTTTCTTTGGTGTTGATGAGCTGAAGAAATTTAAGATTGATGATTTTCCTACCGGAGAAGCAATTTGTCTTGGCTCAGGCTCGAAGATAGAGATGAAGAAGATAGATCTTACTTCAGGAGGCGGTGGAACTAATGCGGCCGTTACTTTTGCTAGGCAAGGTTTAAAAACGGCTAATGTTGGAGTTGTTGGGCAGGACTTTAATGGTGAAGAAATTCTAAGAGAACTTTCAGGTGAGGGGATAGATGTTCAATATTTTCAGAAACATGACGACGACTTTACGGCATATTCGATAATTTTAGTCCATTCTGACGGGGAAAGGACCATCCTATCTTACAAGGGCGAGGGTCAACACTTTAAACCTGAATTAATACCTTTTGATAAGCTCAGCTCAAAGTGGTTTTTTCTTGATAGCTTGGGAGGAAATTTTGATGTGCTTGAAGGTCTGGTTAACCATGCCGTAAAAAATAATATTAAGCTTGCCACTAATCCGGGCGGGAAAGAGCTAGCTCACGGTTTGGAAAAATTAAAGCCCTTACTCAAAAACTTTTCTGTTATTATTATGAATCAGGAAGAAGCGGCCGGTCTTACCGGAATAGATTACAAAGAAGAGGCTAAAATTTTTAAATTTATGGATGATGTTGTTGGGGGGATTTTTGTTATGACTAAGGGGCCGGAGGGAGTTGTGGTGTCTGATGGTAAGAATGTGTATAGCGCTGGAGTGCCTGATTCCCCGGTTGTTGAGCGGACTGGGGCTGGGGATGCGTTTAGTTCTGGTTTCGTGGTAGAATACATTAGATCGGGTGATATCACCAAAGCGATACAGTTTGCTACCGCCAATGCTTCTTCTGTGGTGACTCAGTATGGGGCCAAGGCCGGGGTTTTAAAAAAAGACGATTGGGGACCGTGGCCACTTATTGCAGTCAAAAAATCCAAAATCCAAAATCCTAATTTCTAAACAATATCAAATGACCAAAATCAAAATATCAAAACAATTTAGAATTTTGAATTCCTGCCTGCCGGCAGGCAGGTGTTGCAGATTTAGTCCGTCAGCCGGCGGATTATAATTTAGAAATTTATGGACAAGTCTTATCAAAAATTAGCACGTATCTTAAGAATCTCTGCTGGAGATCTTTTGAATTTAGACCAGAAAATGGCGGCAATTACCGGGCAGAAAAATGTAATTGAGGCAATCTCAACAGAGAACGATATGTTGGTTAAAAAGAGCTTAGCCGAATTAGGTTTGCCTGAGGATGTAGTTGCAGATGAAATTTACGGGGCTTTAATAGGTAAGCTAACCCATGTCGATAAACATCTTTTTGAACTGATTGATAAGCCGGATTTGGCCAACATGTCGAAGGTGTGTGGTAAGATGTGCGAGGTGGCATTTCAGACTTTTACTCCGCCGAAGGGTTTGTTCATGAAAAAAGATAAGGCCATCGAACTTCTCAATAAATATAAGCCAGACAATTTATTAGAGCATTTTAAATGTTCTTCCGTTGATGAATTAGTCGAGAAGGAGGGTTTCGCTTCTGTGGTAAGCGCTCTTCGTTTTGCCCAGAGCGAGGAATGGATGCATAAGTTTTTTGATGAAGCCTATATCGATTTAATACCAAATGATTTTGAAGAAAGAGATGTGGAGTTGATTGTTCTAGATCACAAATGGCTTGAGGTGGCCGAGAAGTTTCTGAAGAAGAAGTATCATAATGTCAGCCACCTCAAAGAATTTGGAGTTATTTTTGTTACGCCTATTGTTATTGATTCTCCGGGTGAGACTTCGAGGATGTTCACTCTCATACTTCATTATTTACACGAAGTTCCTTACTATGCTGGTTTGTTTATGCGATTTATGGGCGACGAAGATTTTAATGTTAAATTCAGGTCATTATTACGAGGCGATGTTCCATCGGGTTCTATTATGGATGGGGGTAAAGTTGTTTGGCGAATCGTCCAGAGATATCTGGCTAAGGATAATGAAAATGATCCAAGATTGTTTCAGCCCCATGTTAATCCCGAGGCCGAACACTGGTTTAGGGCGGAAGGTGATTTTAGCCGGTTAGCGAGAATGATGAAAAAAGATGATGGAGAGCTTGGCTTGAATTGCTGGACCGGGCTTGATTTTGTGGGAGGTGAATTCAAGGATAGAAACGGAGAAGAGCATATTGTTAGCTTTAATTTCATTGATTTGGCCATGTCTCTTGTCAAAAAGGGGCATATTAAATACTTATATCATCACCAAGAGGCCCTCTGGAATAAAATATTTTCTGAATACATGGGTCGGGAAACGATGAATCGTCTCATCGAAGAAAATATTATCAAAGGATTCATTGAGCTTTAAGTTTTAGTCCACTTGAAAACTCTAAGCGAATATTTAAAAGATGCTCGTGATGGCCATTACGCAATGGGCCATTTTAATTTTTCTACCGAAGATGTCTTGAGGGGGATTATTGAAGCTGCTCGGGATGCTGGAGCGCCAGCAGTGATGGTGGGGACATCAGAAGGCGAGGTTGAATTTGTTGGAATGTACGAGGCGGTGGCGTTGGTTGGAGCTGTAAGAAAGCATTATGATTTTCCCGTATTTCTCAATGCCGACCATTTTAAAAGTTTTGATAAATGCCGGGAGGCGATAGATGCCGGATATGACTCGGTAATAATCGATGAGTCAAAAATGGCTTTTGCCGATAATATGGTGGCTACTAAAAAAGTTGTTGAATATGCCAAGTCGGTGGGAAAGGGTACTCTCGTTGAAGGAGAGATGGGTTATTTACGAGGTTCGTCAGAAATTCAGAAAAAAATTGAGATAAGCTCAGACGATTATACTAAACCGGAAGAGGCCAAAGAATTTGTATCTAAAACAGGAGTCAATCAGCTGGCAACTGTTTTTGGCAATATTCATGGAATTGTTACCGACCAAGAAGAGAAACTTGACATTGAACATTTTAAATCTATTGTGGCGGCAGTTCCTGATGTTTATTATGTTTTGCACGGAGCATCGGGCTTAAAAGATGCAGATGTGGTTGCTGCTATCAAAGCCGGTGTAACCAATGTTCATTTCAATACCGAACTTCGGGTGGCTTATACCGAAGGACTTCACAAAGCTCTTCATGATAAGCCGGGCGAAACTACGCCCTACAAGTATCTCAAAGTTGGGGTGGACGAAATGAAAAAAGTTGTGGCAGCGAAGGTTAAAATGTTTATGGGCAAATAATTCCTCTCGTTGCGAAAAGCTTTCAAAATGAGTGGGGCCCGCTCGATTACTTGTCAATAAATTCTAATCCAAAGTGCAATTCTTTAAGTGCTTGACTTACGTTTTAAGATATAGTATTATGTTAAAGTGTTAAGAAACGAGGAGGAGAGGACGATGTTCAAGAACACATGTTGTGATTTGGCAAGGCTGACGGATAGATTCTGCGGTCATTGTGGAACGAATATTGAATTAGCACGAGAAAGGGAATTGCAACGACGCATCGAAGAATTAAAAAGAAAATTACTGGGTACTTGTGAGTCCTGTAGCTCTTTATGGCAGCATCAAAATTACTGTACCAAGTGTGGTAAAAAGATGGTCCAACACGATCTCTTTGTTAAAGATAAGACCGAGATTTTAAAAAAATATATCGATACCGATTATTACCCTCGATAATTAATTGTTTTATATCCGCCTAACTAGGCGGTCTTTTTTACAAAATATCCAAAGGGAAGCCTTGATTTATGAAAGTATTTTTGTTAACATAATAAAACTTAGACTTATGCCCAGTAATACAACTTCCAGATCGGTTTTTAGCCGAAAAGTGGTTGCACTAGGGCATAAGATATAAAGTTAAGTATAACTTCTAACTACCCAAGTTTTTATAGTAAAACCTTTGAGGCAACTGGAAGTTGATATACTGGGTATGGTTCACGCACAGCATAAAATTGAATTAAATGCCGAGTCGAGGGTGATCTTGGGTAGTAAGGTTAAGGCGTTGAGGAGCTCCGGTTTTATACCGGCGGTTTTGTATGGAAAAGGTCAGGAGTCCTTATCTCTGCAAGTGCCAATTAAGGATTTTTTGAAAGTACTTAAGGAAGCGGGGGAGTCAACCTTAGTTTATGTGCATGTTGGCAAAGATACCTATCCTACTATTATCCATGATGTGGCCAAGGATCCGGTTAAAGATAATATAATCCACGCTGATTTTTATAAGGTTAGTTTAACCGAAAAAATTAAAACTAAGGTGCCGGTTGTTTTTGTTGGCGAATCGCCGGCAGTTAAAGATTTGGCTGGTATTTTTGTTAGGAATTTAAATGAGCTTGAGGTCGAGGCCTTACCTCAAAACTTACCCCACGAAATCTCAGTAAATATTTCATCTCTTAAGAATTTTGGCGATCAGTTGTTGGTTAAAGATCTTAACTTGGGATCGGACGTTACAATAGAAGCTAGCGCTGATACTATTTTAGCTACAGTTCAAGAACCAAAATCACAGGAAGAGCTTGATGCCGAACTTGCCGCACCAACTGCTGGTGTTGAGGATGTGAAGATAATCGAGAAGGAAAAGAAAGAAGCTGAAGCTCCAGCCGAAGGCGAAGTCGAAGCAACTCCAGAAAAAGCGACCGAGTAGGTCGCTTTTTCAATTTTCTCGCTCCCGCCCCGCCTCTTTGTGAATCAGGTTTCCTCATGGGGTACTCATATAAATAATTACTCATTTTCCCTACCTGCCGGCAGGCAGGTCTGACCAATTGGGGTAACCCCTGTCAGGCCATGCGGTCTGCCAAAATCCAGACCGAGCCCGACATCCCCAATTAGGTACCCAGGAAAATTTCGTAATTATTTATTGAGTACCAGCCATTCGTGCAAATTGATTCAAAAAGAGGCGGGGCTGAGCGGAAATTTTTAATAAAACAACTAAAGTGAACCCCGCTTAATTTCGCAGGCCGTCTTTTTTCGAGGCTAAGAAAACAATCAAATC
>CAZCYM010000041.1:6312-7596 GCA_964502945.1 uncultured Candidatus Saccharibacteria bacterium | reverse complement strand
AATACTCTCCGGCGATTGGTTTTAGGGCTTCGGCGGCGTCTTTGAGGGTCTCTACATTATGAAGGCTCGCCTTGAATAATGTCGAAGAAGTCAGGATAATGATGCAAAAAGTTATTAAGTTAGAAAAGGTCATGCCAACTCGAGTATCCACCCTGAGATCACTGAGCTCTTCTGAAGTTACCGGTTTCAAATAACAAACTCGCCCCGGTTTGCATTGATGGATTATTTTTTCCTCAACTTCCTGATTCGCATGGAAGAAGAAATTATATGGCGCGATTGTTGTTCCGAAAAAAGCTGTCATCATTATGAAAAATTCTTTAGTAAATAAGATTTTTGGCACGACCAAGTTCTTTAAGATTTCAGGCCAATTTTCGTGGATGGTGAAGATAGCCAATACATATACAAACAAGCTTAGAGCTAGCCACTTAAAAATATTAAATATTTTTTGATATGGAAGGAGTATCGTTATTAGAAGAATAACCGTGGTCATTATAATGGCCGTGATTTTTTCGGGAAAAGGCAATATCAAAGTGACTGATTGAGCCATACCTGACATATCCGCTCCAATATTTATCGTATTAACGGCAACAATCATAAAAGCGATACTGAATAATAGCCATTTTGGATAATGTTTTTTCATATTACCGGCCAGACCCTTATTGGAAACACGTCCGATTCGAGCGCTCATTTCTTGAATTGCAATCATTAGGGGTAAAGTAAAAAGAGCCATCCATAAACTGGCTAAACCAAATTTTGCTCCAGCTATCGTATAGGTCGCGATTCCAGAAGGTTCATCATCTGAAGCACCGGTTATCAATCCCGGCCCCATCGATCTCCATATTTTTCTCAGCTTGTTTAGCATCGATAGAATTATATCAATTTTGTGGACAATTCCAAAGCGTTAAATTATTCGGGATGCTATAATATTGGTATGGTTACACCTATTGGTTTAGATAATTAGTAATCTCAAATAATGGCCAAACCTATCATATTAGAAGAGTTGTCGTCTCCCGGTTGCCAGCATTGCGCGGCTTTTCGCGCTTTTTGGCATACAATAGAAAAGGATTGGCCGAATGTAACATTTAAAGATATTAGTTTGACTACTCCCGAAGGACAGGAGATGGTTCAGAAATATATGATTTTTGCTTCGCCGGGGATAGTTTTGAATGGCGAATTATTTTCAACTGGCGGCGTTAATCAGAAAGAATTTATTCAGAAAATCAAAGAGTTGTCTGAATAAATTCTTTCGAGTAAAAAGTTAAAAGTTTATCATGTTTTTAAAGT
>CAZCYM010000041.1:1537-6302 GCA_964502945.1 uncultured Candidatus Saccharibacteria bacterium | reverse complement strand
AGATTTTATTCAAAACTTTACAAACTTTATGAACTTTACAAACTTTATGAACTATTTAAAAAAATTAACTCCAGAATGGTCTCTGCGTGTTGGTCTTGGTGTGATGTATTTATATTCTGGCATTGATATTTTTCGACACCCGACGGCTTGGTTTTGGGCGGTCAGGCCCATATTGAAGTGGTTGCCGACCGGGATGCAGACAACTTTTGGCCAACCAGCATTTATGAAAAAATTCTTGATAAGCCAGGGAGCTATCGAAATTATTTTCGCTCTTGTTTTACTGGTTTGGTTTTTGCCAAGAAAGTACGCCAAATGGGTAGCCGTATTAACTACTTTAGAAATGACAGCAATATTATTAATAATTCCGATTGATGCGGTTACATTTAGGGATTTTGGACTATTAGGAGCGGGATTGGCCCTATTTTTAATAT
This sequence comes from uncultured Candidatus Saccharibacteria bacterium, assembly GCA_964502945.1. Classification (GTDB taxonomy): domain Bacteria; phylum Patescibacteriota; class Minisyncoccia; order 2-02-FULL-40-12; family GWA2-44-9; genus 2-01-FULL-39-28. The sequence goes on along the minus strand of CAZCYM010000041.1, from coordinate 5,871 downwards.
TGAGAGATAATTCCAATTTCATAAAAGTTAAACCTTCAATTGGTGAACGTTCTTCTTTTCCAAAACCGGAAATAAAATTAGGAGGAGAACCGTTAGTTCAGACATTCGATCAGTTTATAGGACAACAAAAATAGCTTGCAAGCTTACCAGCTTATAAGCTAATAAGCCAAAAATGTCAGATGAACTTAAAACTCAAGAAATAGCACAATCTGCTCAAACGGCAGGAGTTTCTACTGTGAGCGATAAAGCTCACAACTGGATTTTAGTTTTAGTTTTTGGTTTGGCCTCCGTTATCGGGATGGGTTTAGTTTGGGCCTTTTTTGGTTCTTCTGGTCAAGTTGAGGGTATGGGCTGGTATCTTTTTGCTTATGCCATGGGATTAACGATGATAGTTTTGCCCTGTACTTTTCCTTTGGCTTTCGTGATTGTGCCCTTATCGATGGGTAAAGGACCGGTCAAAGGATTAGGGATGGCTTTGGCTTTCGGGGCCGGCGTGGCTATTACTCTTAGTATGTATGGAGTGTTGGCGGCCATTATAGGCAAGACTTTTATAACTTCATTTGGCGTTGAGGCAGAAGGAATGAAAAATTGGCTATATTTTATAGCCGGTATAATTGCTTATTTATTTGCCTTGGGTGAGCTTGGCCCGATCAAATTAAGAATGCCGACCTATTCTGGGGCGGCTCCTAAAGCCATTCAAGAGAAGAAGGACTATATGAAGGCACTTTTGCTTGGACTGTTTCTTGGCAACATCGGTGTTGGTTGTCCTCATCCAGCGACACCTCTCATTTTTCTTGAAATTGTACGTTCCGGAAATATTTTCTATGGTTGGTCCCTGTTCTTCGTTCATGCCGTGGCCCGCGTTTTACCACTTTTGCTTCTGGCACTTTTAGGAATACTAGGAGTAAGTGGTTTAAGTTGGCTTTCGTCCCACAGAGAAAAAGTAGAAAAAGCTACCGCTTGGATGATGGTATTTGTAGCAGGATTTATTCTTGTCTTAGGATTATATACTCATGATTGGTGGGTAAATTCCGGCCAGCATACAGTACTTGAACAGATAACTCGAGAAGAGGTTCTTTTGGACACAGTTGGAAATCGTATCGGAACTACCAGGGGCGGACACGCTCACGGTCTGGAAACGGGTGAGGGATTATTTGGTCAGTCTCTCGAAGGAGGTAATTGGGCGCTGGTTATTTTATGGCTTATTCCTTTATGGTGGTGGTTTTTCAGGGAGCATTATAAAGTTGATGTAAAAGTTGAAAAACATTAATGGACGAACAGCAATTTACAAAACCAGCTTTAGATAAATTTAGACAATGGCACTTTTGGTGGCTGGTGATTTTTTCATTCTTATTAATTGTTACCTTTGTTTATTATCTGCCGGCGATGTTTCTGAATCAGTCTATGGCCCCCCATGAAGTTCTAAGGGGTATGCCCATTGATGAGAGTAAACCGCATGGCCATGATGCTTCCGGCAATTCAGTTCCAACCGGACAGGAAGAAGATCATATGATGGACGGAGAGATGCAAGAGCATATGGATGAGATGATGGATGAGATGATGGATGATGATCATGCCGAAGAAGGCCACGAAGCAGTTTACAAAGATAGATCTTCAATTAAAGAAGGTCTGGCCATTGATCTTAATATAAATCCGGCGCCATTTAATACGGGTGTTCCGTTGAGTATGAATTTTTTTGTTAATCAAAAGCTTGGCGACCTACCTGCCGGTCAGGCGGGTATCCCAGTTTTAGCAAATAAGCTCCAAGTTGAACATGAAAAATTAATGCACGTTGTCGGTGTCCGTTCGGATATGAATGAGTTTTTCCATATCCATCCTGAATTTTTAGCCGATAATCCATCCATTTTTAGTATTGATCACATTTTCAATAAACCCGGCTCTTATAAAATTTGGTCAGAAATAAAAAGCGAGGGAGTTAATTATTCTTTTGGCCATCCCGAAGTAAATATAAATGGACCTGGCTCTCGAGAAGAGAAGCCCTTCGACAAAGCTCAGGGCAAGCAAGTCTCATTTTCTAGGAATGTTATAATCGGAAATTATCAGGTTTCTATGGTGATGAGCGACATGGCTGTAAGAGGTCGCGAAGTCAATCTATCTTTTGATATACATACCTTAACCGGTCAAGAGGTCGAGGTTGAGCAGTATCTTGGCGCCGATATGCACCTATCTATTATCAAGGACGATGGGAGCCAATTTATTCATACTCATCCCATTGGAAGTAGCCATGCCAAGGTCTTACAGACTTATGCCGAGAGTATGAGCATGACTTCCAACGGGACAAGTCCCGAAAGTTATATTCCTATTGCTTTAGCTCATGGTGAAGAAGAGCCGGCTGGGGCGACCAATGAAAATCAGACCCCTTCGACAGGCTCAGGGCAAGCGACTACCGGCGATCAGACAATAGATTTTAACATTACTTTACCAGAGGTAGGATTATATAAAGCCTTTGCCCAATTTCGTCCAAAGGGTATAGACTTACCAACCGACCAAGCATTACTGGCCGAATTTTGGATACAGGTAGAAGAGAAATCATCATTGCCGATTTCGCAGTGGTGGATGTTGTTGTTGATTTCGTTGATATTAATAGCCGACTTAAGCTGGTTGGTGAGGGGTTATTTAAAAGTTAAGCCGGAAGATATTAAATTAAATCCTAATATCGAAACAATTTAGAACATTTGAATTTAGAATTTTGAGATTGTTTAGGATTTAGAGACTAGAATTTAGAGATTATGAACAAATACTTTATTCTTATTGGCATCGTAATTCTTGTTTTGGGTGGCGGTATATTTTATCGGCTCGTTTTGTTGCCCCAGAGTTCATTGCCAGTTGAGACGGGAGCAATAAGAAATTTCACAGTTGTCGCCAACAAAAATGAATGGAGGTTTACGCCAGAGACAATCGAAGTTGATAGGGGGGACAGGGTTAAACTCGAAGTTATTAACGAGGATGAATACGATCATGGGATTGCCATTGATGCTTTTGGAGTATCTCAACGCATGCCGGCCAAAAGCACAATAAATGTTGAGTTTGTGGTAACCCAAGAAGGGGATTTTCCCTTCTACTGTTCAGTGCCTTGCGGAGAAGGAATCGTTGATGGCAAAAAAAGAACTCATTTTGATATGATAGGAGTGATCAAGGTTCGACCTGCAAAGCAGGTCGAACCTTGAAGTTAAAAGTTCAAAGTGAAAAGTTGAAAGTTACAGTTTAAAATTTTAGAGAAAGTTTAGGTAAAACAAAGGAGCGCTTAGTGCGCTCCGGGCCATGAATCCACAGTGGGTCTTCTTCGGAGAATCCATACGTCAGTTCATGGAGGACCAACGTAAGCTGCTCCGTACCGATCGTGGGGCCTTACAATGCGGGTTTTAGTCCGGATCGTAATTATTATAATTATATCAAATTAAAATTAAAATGTCAATACCCTCAGAAATTCATATAATTAAAAGTCCGATTACTAAAGCCGATTTAAAGAAAATCGCCGGAGAAAGATTCGGAGATTTAGTTAAGGGAGCGGTAGATATTGAGCAAGAGATTATGGCTTTGGGCGGAGAATTTCACATGGACGAGAGTGTTTTTTTGCATGAACAATGTCAATCCAAATCAGACAGTACTTGGGGAATTAATTTATATCCTGATAGGGACGGAGATGATACGATAGAGTATGATTCGGTGATAAATCTCAAGCCCGCTTTGGGCAATCGCACTCGCAATATCGATAATCTTGAAATTCAGGAAAAAATTAAAAAAATTGTTAAGAAATTAATTTTGGAATAATGAGTTATCTTCATAAAAATGCGGCTGATGGCAGATGGTATCAAATGTCGCTGGAAGAACAATTATCAAATATCGGTTCAGAGGTAGGTCGGGCGGCTAAATGGCGGGGAAAAGATGAAAAACTATTTTTTGGAGCCGTAACCCGAGCCTTGGAACTTTTTGACCTAACCCTTCAAGATTCAAAATGGCAGGGAGGACGGTTATTAGAGCTCGGACGTTTAAAAGAGGTATTTTGCGATGGAGTTTTAGGTGGAAAAGAATATGGCACTGATTTATCAAATCTTGAAAATTATTTCTTACCATTTATGAGTTTAACAGCACTTAAATATTCAATTCAATAGCATGACCAAGGTTGTTCTTAAAGTTAAAAAGATGCACTGTGCGAGTTGTTCGATTCTTATCGATAAGCTTGTCGGCAAACAAGCTGGTGTAGTGTCAATCAAGACAAGCTACGGTTCAGAAAAAACCGTTATTGAGTTTGACGAGAATAAAATAACTCTCGAGAAAATAGATGAGCTTATCAATAAGCTTGGCTATGATTT
>CAZCYM010000041.1:0-1527 GCA_964502945.1 uncultured Candidatus Saccharibacteria bacterium | reverse complement strand
AGGCGATTGCTATAGAAGAGGCAAAGAGACGGGTTAGGGCGGCGTTTATTCTGGCATTTCCCATCATTTTTTACTACATGGCGATTCACATGTTCAATGTGACTCACGTCCATGAACTGTTTGATTTTATAGTCCAGAAACAGCCGCACCTCTCTGGTTCCGGATTTTTCGCTTATGGTTCGCTTATTACGGGTTATATTTTCTGGATTGTAGCCCAGCCAATGAAGTGGTTATTGGGATTTTTCGTAAATGTTGCTAATCCGCCATTCAGAGTTGATCTAAATTATATTTATTGGGTTCTCTCAACGCCGATACAATTTATAATTGCTTGGCCGTTTTATCGCAATACTTTTACTTCTATTCGAGTTGGTTCAGCCAACATGGATGTTTTAGTTGTTCTTGGAACATCAGCGGCGTATTTCTATAGCACCATCGGTTTCTTGTTCTTTAATATTGACCATCCATTTTGGGAATCTTCAGCGGCCCTTTTGTTTTTTATATTGTTGGGAAGATATTTTGAATCGGTGGCCAAAGGAAGAGCATCGGAAGCGATAAAGGAATTATTAAAATTAGAAGCTAAAGAAGCCCATGTGATGAGGGAAGGTAAGGAGGTGACTTTGCCCCTGGATCAGTTAGTTGCCGGAGATATTATTGTTGTTCGGCCGGGAGAAAAAATTGCAGTGGACGGAGTTATTGTTGAAGGAACGACCCACATAGATGAAAAAGTTGTTACCGGTGAATCATTCCCCATTAAGCGCGAGGTGGGTGATCAGGTAATTGGTGCGACTGTCAATCAAGAAGGATTATTTAAATTTAAAGCAACTAAAGTTGGAAAAGAGACACTACTTTATCAGATAGTGGCCATGGTTGAAGAGGCTCAGGCCCGTAAAGCCCCGATTCAGGATCTAGTCGATAAGGTTAGCGAATCTTTTGTGCCAGCCGTTGTTGTTCTTTCAGTTCTAACTTTTGTAGGTTGGTATTTCTTTGCGGCATTGCCATTCAGAGCCGGATTGATCCGTATGATCGCGGTGTTAGTTATTTCTTGTCCATGTGCGATGGGTCTGGCTACACCCACGGCGCTTATTGTCGGTATCGGCCGAGCGGCCAAGTTTGGAATCATATTAAAGGGCGGTGAGGCGCTTGAAAAAGCTTATCGAATAAATGCTGTTGCTTTTGATAAAACCGGAACTTTAACTGTTGGAAAGCCGGTAGTTACAGACCTTGTTCCCTTGGGTGGATTTGATGTCAAGGAAGCAATTAAACTGGCGGCAGCGGTTGAGGTTGGTTCAGAGCATCCACTGGCTAGAGCAGTTATAGAAAAAGGTAAAGCCGAAATAGGCGAGTTGCCGGAAGTTAAGGAATTCAAAGCAGTTGCTGGGTTTGGTGTTCAAGGCAGTGTATCGGGATCGGTAGTGGCGTTGGGCAACGATGGTTTTATGAAAAATTTAGGCATTAATGTTGAAGAACATTCTGCAACATTTGAGAAGCTTCAAAACGAGGCCAAGACAGTTGTTTTCTTAGCGGTTC
>CAZCYM010000040.1:0-7616 GCA_964502945.1 uncultured Candidatus Saccharibacteria bacterium | reverse complement strand
AATTCCTACCGAGATCCAAAATGCTACTCGTCGTCTAAAAAACCACACCAATCCCAGTAGAATTGCCTCTGAAATAATCATTATATTATAGCCAGATATCGCAAGAATATGGGTTGTGCCAGTTTTAGAAAAAGCATTCCTTAAGTCGTCCGGAATATTCTGCCTTGTTCCCAGTAAAATTCCGTTTATAAAAGCGGCGTTTGGTTCCGGGATTGATAGATTAATAGCATTTTGAAATTTATTTTTAAGAGTAAAGATGTTATGATATATCATAACTTTAAATCGAATACCCCAGTCCAAATCAACATCTCTTGCTTTTATTTCTTTAGGATAAAACAATATCGTCCTAATTCCGTCCTTTTTCAAGTAGGTAACGTAATCAAATTCAGCTTGCCCTGAGCTGATCAAGGGAGTAAAATTTTGTGGTAATTCCAGCTCCCCTTTTATTGACAGCTGATCACCAAATTCGCGTCTTGGAAAAGAATTTGCTATAACTAGAATTCTTTCTTCGCCGGTTTTAAAAATAAACCTTGCCCTGTTCCCATCTATTTCCGGCTCACTATCTATGTAGCCACTAATAAAAACTTCCTGACCGGCAAAATCAATCAAGCTAGTTTTATTCAAATTAAAATAATTAAACCTGGCTATTCCACTAATAAAAACAAGAATTAAAAATCCAGTAAGTATAAAGTATTTATTCTTAAAGTCAGATAAAATAACTGCTAAAATCCCGACTACAAGCAACTCAAGCATTATAGAAACTGAGAAACTAAAAAATGATGCTAAAAATACACCCAAAATGAAAGAACTTAAAAGATAAAAAAATACCTGCGATTTATGCATGACAAGAATCTAGCAAATTTATCCTAAATAAAAAAGGCCAGATATTATCTAGCCCAACCATTTAAACAAGCCCACTAGGTTAAGAACTGCGGCCACGAAAGCCACAACAGCAAGATCATATTGTTTACCTCTTATTAATCCAACGTATATCCAGATAGCATTACCCAATGCACCGCAGACAAAACCCCACATACTCTTATCTCCCACCAACCATATTCCGATAATAATAAGGGTGCTCCCTATCCAACCCATAACCAATCCTCCCTAAAGAACTTTAGCTGAATACTACATTAATCAAGAATAAAAGAAAGGAGGATCATCCTTCCTTCTGACCCCCCTAAACCTGTTCATTATTTTAATACATTCGCCCCACTAGGCTCAGTATTTCGTCGCCTTCCCTCCTCAATTGCAGACTCCTGTCGTAGTAAAACAATTGGGGCAACTATAGCATGACCCGGCCCGAATCATTAAGGAACCGCAATTCACGCAAGCCGGAGCACTCGCCTCGCTGTAGCCATGGCGAAGCGGGTCGGCATTCGTCATCAATGATTCTGAAGTTTTTTCATAAATTGGAGCTGATACCAAGACTGGTTCATTCTGTTGGCTCGACTGATCAGCAACAACTCCATTCAAACTGGAGCCAAAAATTTCTTCTCTTTCTTTTTCATTCAAATATTTTGTGCCAATATAACGAAAAACATAATCCATTATGGATTTAGCCGTAGGTATGTCTGGATTATTGGTAAAACCGGCCGGTTCAAAACGCATATCTTTGAATTTCTTAACAAGAACTTTTAAAGGTACGCCGGATTGCAAACACATAGAAACGAGGGTAGCAATAGTGTCAAATAGACCGGAAATAGTACTTCCCTCTTTAGCTGTGGTAATGAATGTTTCTCCGGGTTTACCAGATTCGGGATAAAAACCGACGGTTAAATAACTTTCAAATCCGCCAACGGAAAACTTATGGGTAATCGACGGCCTTTCATCAGGTAACTTGACCCTCGTATAGCCGTTAACCTTTTCGACTAAATCGTTTTTTCCACCTGCCTGACCGGTAGGCAGGTCTTTCGAAGTATTCAATGGCTGGATTGATTTACAGCCATCTCGATAAACGGCTATAGCTTTGAGGCCTAATTTCCATCCCTGCATAAAAACATCTTTGATGTCTTCTCTCGTGGCGTCGCTTGGCAAATTTACAGTTTTAGAAATTGCTCCGGAGATAAATGGTTGAGCCGCGGCCATCATTTTTACGTGACCCATATAGCTGATACTTCTCGAACCATTCATTGCTTTAAATGAACAATCGAATACGGGTAAATCTTCTTCAAGGATATGAGGAGCACCTTCAATGGTTTCTTTTTCCATAATATGATTAGTTATATCTTCTATCTGATCTTCGGAATATCCTAGTTTTCGCAGTGCTTTTGGGATTTGGCCATTGATCAATTTAAGCGTTCCGCCGCCGACAAGTTTTTTATATTTGACCAATGCTAACTCCGGTTCGATACCGGTCGTATCACAATCCATAAGAAAAGCGATCGTGCCGGTTGGAGCAAGAACGGTGGCTTGAGAATTACGGATACCATATTTGCGTCCAAGGGTAATAGCATCGTTCCAGACAATCCTAGAATAGTTAGTCAGGTCATCGTCATCAACGGCAAGTTTTATTGATTTTCGGTAAAGTTTCTCCGCCTCTTCAGTGTGTTTCTCTATCACTCCAAGCATCGGCTCTTTATTCATATCAAAACCAGAGAAGGGTCCTTTAATATCAGCAATCAGAGCTGACATGCGATAAGATTCTCCGCACAAAAGAGATGTAATTTGACCGGCAACCGCTCTACCCTTTTCAGAATCATATGACAGCCCCATGACCATTAACAACGAGCCGAGGTTAGCATAACCAAGACCGAGCTGACGATAATCATGAGCATTCTGACTTATTTTTTCGGTTGGATATGAAGAATTATCTACAACAATATCCATTGCCAAAGTCATCGTATCAATTGTCTTTCTAAAAAAATCCACATCAAATCTGCCGTCTTCTTTGATGAACTTGAGTAAATTCAGAGAGGCTAAATTACAAGCACTATTGTCTATGCTCATATACTCACTGCAAGGATTAGAAGCATTTATTCTGCCCGTATTAGTAAGGGTGTGCCAATCGTTTATCGTAGTATCATATTGAACCCCGGGATCGGCACTGTGCCAAGCCGCATCAGCCATCCAATCAAGAACTTCTCTGGCCCTGACTCTCTCTAAGATTTCGCCGGTTGTTACTGCTTTAAAATTCCAAAGAGAATCATCTTCAACCGCCTTCATAAAATCATTAGTAACTCTGACAGAATTATTGGCATTTTGATATGGGAGCAATGTATACGGATCAAAAATATCGGCAGTAATAGAGTCCTTGATCCCTGACTGGGCAAGAGCTTTTGTCATGTCTTCGATTATTTTTTTACAATAAATAAAATTTTTAATATCGGGATGCCCCACATTCAAAACAACCATTTTGGCCGCCCGCCTGGTCGTACCACCGGAACGGATAGAATTAGCCACTCCATCAGCACCCTTCATAAAAGAAACCGGACCAGAAGAATACCCGCCCTTAGAGAGTGCTTCTTTTGATGATCTTAATTTAGAAAGATTCGTGCCCGCTCCAGAACCATATTTGAATATCCAGCCTTCGTCTCTATACCAATCGAGAATTGACTGCATGTTGTCCTCAACAGAAAGGATAAAGCAAGCAGAGCTTTGCGGACGCTCATGAACCCCAACATTAAACCACACGGGGCTGTTAAAAGCGGCATATTGATTTATTAATATCCATTTTAAATCTAGTGAAAAGTTCTTGGCATCTTCAGTAGAAGCAAAATAACCATCCTTTAACCCCCAACCAGCCATAGTATCAGAAACGCGATCCACCATCTGCCTAGCGCTGTATTCTCTCTCGGAAGAATTAAGCGGTCCGCGAAAATATTTTGAGGCAACAATATCAGTTGCGGTTTGAGTCCAGAAAGATGGAACCTCGACGTTGTTTTGTTCAAAAACAACCGTGCCATCACCCTTGGTTATTTTGGCAGTTCGGCGCTCCCATTGAATATCATCGTAAGGATGGCTAGTACTAAATAATCTTGGCCAAACAAAACCAGTCTTATGCAAACCGTTTCCCGGAACAACATTACCGATAGTGTCCTCGTAATCATACGGCTTATATTCTACCGTTTGACGATTTTTTCGCTGATAATCCATAAAGAAATTTAAAATCTTAGAATTTTATTAGCTTTTTCACTTTGCATTTTGATTTTTCAATTTTGAATTTTAGAACAAATATCGCCCCCCCCCAGGCGACATTTTTGCCTATTAGAGATGTTTGAACCCGCTTAAAAGCGGGATTTATTCAAGCTGAGCTTACTCTTTTTAAAGTCATGCTCACTAATTTAATTTTAGCTCTACCAAAAACTTTTTCAAGACCCAAAAAAGTGGATAACCCCAAGCGAACCACATTTCCTCCCCATTTTCTTAACCGATGCTACGGTCTAGACAAACAATCCTTGCAAACTTCGAGAAGCCTTCGAGAATTCCTTCATCTCTGGAATCTATCCTCGCTAAAAGCTCGGGATTCCAGGATTCAGTCAGTTCCCGCTTTCCTCTCGGTTTATAAAGCTTTGTTTGCCTGCCTGCCGGCAGGCAGGTAGCTATCCCTCCGCAATGGTTTCGAAAATGATAAGGAAATGGTTCGCTTGGTTTCAGATTGGACTACTTACCATCATCAACATAGAGTTCACAGCAAGAAAGGATAATTGGAGTTCCTAGCAAAATCCAAAAAAACAAAATGCAAGAATTTTCTAAAGCAAATCAATAAACTCTTCCACGATTAGCTCGGCTTGCTTAATAATGGATTTGAGAGTTTTTGGAGACAAATCTTTTTTCTTTAAAGGAACGGTAATTCTTAAATTTTTGTTAGTTAAATGTTTTATTTGGACATGACTTCCAGTCTGATGATACTCATAAAAACGAGCTCTTTTAAGAGCTCTTATTACTAAATCGGCCGGAATTCTCGGAAGTTTGGACATTTAATTATAGCGTAACTCGAACCATCTCCCGTTTTAGTAAACCGGCTTTGTTAGAAACAGAAATGTGGTCTTTCAAAAGACCTTCAATGTGGCACTTGATAGCATCTTTGGCCATTTCCCTAGCTTCGTTTAGGTTATCTCCTTCAGTAACTAAGCCGGGTAACTTGGGGATGGTAACAGTATGTCCTCCTCCATTGAATTCAAAGATCGCTTCATATTGATAAATGATTTTTTTTCTCTTTTTCATTAGATTAATATTAGCAAAATACTAGATAGATAACAAGCGATTATTTCATTTTTCTGCGAATGAAAGCCGGTATATCAAAATCCTCTTCCATTACCGAAGCATCAACAAATTCTTTTACTGACGAACCGTTGCCATTCCCACTAACATGAGGAGAGGAAACTGGAGTAGCAATTGGATTTTTTCTAGAATCGGGAGAATTATCAAACAAGTTTGGTCTCTGTTGAATCATACCCGGTCTTGGTTGGACGGCGTGACCATTATTGAAACCTGTAGCAACAACAGTAATCTTAATTTCTCCCTTCTTTAATCTATCGTCCAAAACCGCACCAAAGATAACCTTGGCATCAGAATCAATGTGCTCAGTGATAATTCTTGCCGCTTCGTTTATCTCCGCCATGGCTAAGTCAGTTCCACCAGATACATTAAATAAGACGCCCTTTGCCCCATCTATTGCAACCTCAAGCAAGGGAGAATTGATCGCTGTCTTCGCCGCTTCAATTGCTCTATCCTCTCCTGTCGCCCGACCGATACCCATCAAAGCCGAACCGGAATTAGCCATAACCGCCTTTACATCGGCAAAATCAACATTAATTATTCCGGGGATAGTTATTAAATCGGAAATTCCTTGAACGCCTTGCCTCAAAACATCATCAACAATTGCAAAAGATTCAAGAAGCGGAGTCTTTCGATCAATTATAGAAAGTAAACGATCATTCGGAATAGTAATAAGAGCATCGACTTTTTCTCTCAAAGCGTGCCAGCCATCTTCGGCTATTCTCATTCTTTGAGCGCCTTCAAAACTAAATGGCTTAGTAACAACACCAACCGTAAGAGCACCCATGTCGCGGGCAATCTCGGCAACAATCGGAGCGGCGCCAGTACCAGTTCCACCGCCCAAACCGCAGGTAATGAAAACCATATCGGCACCCTTTAGAGCTGTGCCTATTTCTTCTTTTGTATCTACCGCCGCTTGCTTCCCAATATCGGGATTCATGCCCGCCCCAAGACCCTTGGTTAAACTCTTACCAATATGAATTTTAGTTGGAGCATTTGTGTTATGAAGGGCCTGAGCATCAGTATTAACTGCAATAAACTCAACGCCATGAATTCTAGCCTCGATCATTCTAGCCAAAGCATTACCACCAGAGCCGCCGGCTCCAACAACTTTTATTCTAGCAAATGTTTCAAATGCTGGCTTAACTTGTGCTGACATAATTAAAAATTAATACCTTTTGTATAACTCGTATTATCATAAAAAAAATAACTAGCAAAACGAAACAGGTAAATTCTGTGGATAACCTGTGTGTAACTACTCCGAATATACAAATTTTTCTTTTTTGAAATTTTTATTCGTATATTTGTAAAGATTCGTAAATTAGTAGTCTACGGCATAAAGTTCTTAAACCAGTCAAGAATCTTTTTAGTAATGTCGCCTGAGTCAGATTGAGAAGATAATCGGCCCCTATATCTGGTCAGTTCTTGCTCTAGGCCCCAAAGAACAACACCAGTTGCCACTGAAAAAGCTGGATCATCTACTACTTCGGCCATACCTTCAAAGTGAACCGATCTAGCCACTCTAACTGGTAAACGAAGCTTATCTTTGGCTAGCATGGCTAATCCGGGAAGATTTACTCCCCCTCCGCTTAAAACAATTCCAGCCGGAAGAATACTGCGTTTAGAAACTTTCTTGAGTTCATTCGAAACAATATCCAACAACTCGTGCGCTCGAGCATCAATGACCTTAATGAGTTGTTTTTTGGGTATAACATAATCCGGCTCTCCGACAAGTTCAGATAAATCTATCTCGCCCCGACGACGTCTGTCCTCACCATCTGAAGTTGAACCATGTTCAAGTTTTATTCTTTCGGCAATATCAATCGAGGTTCTCAGCAAGACAGCCAAATCATTGGTTATATGTTTTGACCCTATGGGCAGAATAGAACTATGAAGTAGATCGGCTTCTTCGAAAACAGTCATACTCGAAGTTCCTCCGCCAAAATCTATATTGATCACTCCGTACTCTTTCTGATTTTTGTCAAGGACTGAAAGCGAAGAAGCTAGGGGGGCATAAACTAATCCAGCCACCTCAATATTATTTTCGTTGACGCATTTAACTAAATTTTTTAAATATGGAGAAAGGCCATCGATAATAAGAACTTCAACCTCTAGACGAACACCTTTCATGCCGAGAGGATTTTTAACATACTCCGTTCCATCAACCACAAAATTCTTAGGAATAACATGGATTATTTCCCTATTCGGCGGAAGACTCACAACTGAAGCGGCTTTTATTACCCGATCTATGTCACTCTGCGAAATCTCATTATCGACTCGAGAGACAGCAACCACTCCCCGTGAGGTCTGGGTATTAATATGAAGACCGCTAACCGCCAAGTACGCTTTCCGAATCGGAAAACCAGCCATTGCTTCTGCTCTTTGAATCGCTGAAC
>CAZCYM010000039.1:0-7649 GCA_964502945.1 uncultured Candidatus Saccharibacteria bacterium | reverse complement strand
AAAAACTTTCTGTGTTTGTTCACCCTTATATTTCTGTTCCCCAGGGCTTGGTATTCTCTTCAAATAAACCCATCGGATTCTATATGCCCTTTGCTGAAGGCGAGCCTTTGTCCAGAGTTTTTACGAATGATTTTAGAACCCGGGAAGGTTTTACCGACCGCGATGCGGTTAAACTTGTTGATCGGATGAGAAATATAATCCAGTTTGCCCATGATCACGGTGCTATATTGGTTGATCCAAATGAATTTAATTGGCTTGCCTATTTGAAAGGAACTGACAAGCCAGAGCCGAGAACAATTGATGTTGACTCATGGGTTTTAGGCAAAATGCCACCAACTGTGGCAATTATGCCGTCGATTCGCGATTGGCATACTAATGGCTTTAATCAGTTGAGCGATTGGTTTTCGTGGGGAGTGGTAACTTTTCAAGTTTTCGTGGGGATACATCCCTACAAAGGAACTCTAGACGGTTTTGCCAGAGATAATTTAGAGGCGAGGATGAAAGCCAAAGCTTCTGTATTCTCAAATGGGGTAAGACTCAACCGCGCAGTCAGAGATTTCAATTGTATCCCAAATGCTTTGCGCGACTGGTATGAAGAAACATTTCAAACAGGCAAACGTACGATTCCTCCAATCTCATTTGATACCGGAGTTGCAAAGGCCGCTGTAACGCGAATTGTGAAGATAACCACTGCTAGCGGGTCGTTGATGTTCGATAAAATATATTCAAAAACCGGCGACGAGGTGATACACATTTGGCCATGCGGCGTTGTTCTTCTGAAATCAGGTGAATTAGTCGAGCTAAGATTGAAACGAGTTATCGGACAATTAAATTCAACGAACGGAGAAGTGGTAAAAGTAGACGACGGATGGCTCATTGCTGATTGGGTTAACGGCCAGGTTACTTATACCTATGTCAATGAATCATCATTGCAGTCCGAATTACTAGTCTTGACGATTAAGAGCTATCATATCTTAAGATCGGAAAATAGACTATTTATTGTAACCGACGGGGGGTTAACGGAAATTTTCTTTCGAGTTATGGGGAGGGCGATAATCGCGGTGGGCCAAATTTGGGGTGCAATGGTTAATTCAACTAAATGGTTCGACGGAATTGGTATCCAAGATGCGATGGGTGCCATGTATGCAATTGTTCCATTCTCAGATAAGTCTTGCACTCAAGTAAGAGTGCGTGAGCTTGACGGATTGAAAACCGTTTCTGCTAAAGTCGGAAATAGATATATTGTTATTATTGCGGCTGATAAGAATGGCCAATACTATAAGACCGAACTAGTAATGAGCCGTGATTACACCAGTTATCAGATTTCTAAGACGGCCGTTGATAGTCCCGATCTTAATATCGCTCTACTTCCTAAAGGTGTAGGTGCAACCATTGTGAATGATGGAGAACTGATAATTTTTGTGCCGATATCTGGTGTTGTAAACAAAGTTTCCGATAAATACATCACGACTGATGTTGCTTTAGCTAATTGGGATGATAGAGTTCTCTATCTAAGAAAGGGTGAAGTATGGAGTGTGAGATTTAAATGATCTTTGATTTAAGGAATGAAAGCGATGTAAATCTGGTAAATTGGGCCATTACAATTAAAGGAAAAACTGTTGGTCTTACATCTGGTAGTTATGATCTTTTTCATAATTTGCATCTTGTATATCTAAAGCGTTGTCGGCGATATTGCGATATATTAATTGTTGGAGTGGATTCCGATGATCTTGTCAGAAATCGAAAGGGACCACATCGTCCTTTAGTGCCGGAGCATCAAAGAGTCGCGATCGTCAGCGAACTAGCTTGTGTTGGTGCGGCATTTATACTGGGGAGTGTTAAAGACTTTGAACGGGCAGTAGAACTTTTGTTACCAGCAGTTATCTTCAAGAACGATGAGTTTAAAGAGGAAGAAGTTCTTGGCCGTGAGAAGGCAAAAGTAATTATTATTCCGGATATAGTCCAATATTCCTCGACTAGTCAAATCATAGAAGAAATTTTAAAACGAAAGATTCCTGTAAAAAGTTAAATAACATTCCCGAGCATTAGCTCGGGATTTTTTTACAAATAAAAACCGGCAATTGCCGGTATGCTTAACTTGTAAAACCAGGGATAGGTCTTAGTTTTGAACGGTTTCTGCCGAAAGATTCTTTGCGAACTTCCAAAAATTCATCCCACAAATCAGAAGCATTCGGGTCTCTTGGCCACTTGGGCCTGGAGAGAGGACTGCGTACAAGGAGTTTTCGTATAAATTTTTGCATCGGTTCTGGAGTGTCTGATGGCACTTCTTTTCTGAGTAAATGGTCTGCATCACCGGATAGAGCAAATATCATAGTCATCCCCAAACTATACATATCTGATTCTGGTAGAATCGTTTTTCCATCCATAACCTCTGGAGCAGAGAAAAATTCTGTATATCCTTTATTACCTGACTTTGCCTTTGGTTTGATCTTAGCAAGGCCAAAGTCAACAATAGAAGCCAAATGTTTTCCTGGCTCAACAATAATGTTATGGGGTTTTAAATCACCGTGAACAACACCTTGATAATGAATGTAACGAAGAGCATTCAAAATTCTCTCGGTAATCCAGGCGACATGTTCAGGATCAAGTCTATCTCCGTTTTCTGATAGTTTCTCTATTACTTGGGCTAAAGTCGGACCTGGAATATAACTCATAACCAGAGCTAATTTTTTATCTTTTTTTCTCAGTAATCCTCGAACTGCCGGCACTGAATAGTGTCTAAGATCCCACATGATCTTGGCTTCTTCTATCAAAATCTCCTCATCAAAAGCGTCAAGATTGTGGCAGTGCTTAATGCAAACTGGTTCTCCAACAGTTACATGCTCGGCTTTATATGTTTGTCCAAAACCACCTTCCGCAATGGTAGATAGTATTCTATATTCTCCGACTACCTCTCCCTTCATATCTCTGAAATTTCTGTCATATCTAGCACGAGCCTTGGGATCTGAAAGGATATTAAAAGCTTCACTAACTTGTTTGGAACGTTTATCATCACCGCCATTGCGGTCCGGGTGGTTTTTTACCATCAAAGCTTTAAAGGCAGCATGTAAAACCTCTTCCGAAGCTCCAGGGCTAACCTCTAATATTCCATAAAGATCTTCTACTGACCTTGCATGAGACATCTTCTCTCCTCGCCATTGTTAAGTTATCTGGCCATATAATACATTATTAAACACCGTTGTCAATCAGTGCTTGACAATTTAATTCATATAACTATAATAAGGGGGCATAGAATTCGAACCTTAAAAAGGAGAAAACCATGTCAGAAGCTGGCGATTATAGTCCTGGTGTTTGGTCAGGTCATGACTTTGATGATGCACGGAAAAGCTACAGAAGCTACGCTGCAACTAGCTATAGCAAAGCTGTCAGTAAAGGTGTTACGGGCAAAGATCTAGTCCCAAAGAGCCTTTCAACAAAGAGCACCAATCCCCTAGTAATTGTTACTGATGAGACTGGCTCTATGGGCGAATGGCCCGCTACTATGTTCTCGAAACTTCCTTATCTTGAACACGAAGCAAAGACCGAGTATTTGGGAGAAGATGTCGAAATTAGCTGGGCTGCTATCGGGGATGCCCACAACGGTGAGGAATATCCATTGCAGGCACGACCCTTTGCAAAAGGCACCGATCTTGCTGAGAAGCTCAAGGAGATTGTTATCGAAGGTCAGGGTGGAGGTTCAACTCAAGAGAGCTATGAGCTTGCTGCTCTGTATTACGCAAGAAATGTTAAGATGCCGAATGCCATCAAGCCCCTCCTGATATTTATCGGGGATGAGTCGCCGTATGACTACATCGATTCCGATCAGGCAGAGTCCATTGCTCACGTCAATCTTTCTCAAAGAGTAAAGACTAGTCAGGTCTTCAAAGAATTACAGGAAAAGTTTTCTGTTTATTTCGTTCAAAAGCCTTATAACAGCGAACGTCTAACCGATGGCTCACTTACAGGCACTACCAAGAGAGTTCACGAGGACTGGGCAGCTCTTGTCGGAGAAGACCACATTGCCTTACTTAGCGATCCTGGCCGTGTTGTTGATGTAATCTTTGGCATCATGGCTCGAGAAGCCGGAAAGATTAAGTATTTCAAGAAAGAGCTTGAAGACCGTCAGAAGCCAAACCAGGTAAAGGCAGTTTATACTTCTCTCCGTACCATTCATGCTTTACCAAAAGGCGGCCATTCCAAGAGACTCTTGGGTGACGGTCGTTCAGTAACTAGAAGAGTGACAAAGGATGATGACAGTGATTAGCAAGTTGCAAAGATTTTTCCCAAGCCTCTCAAGAGCCAAGCCTCCAGAGGCTCTTTTTTTAAAGCCCTTAAAGCTCATGGTAACTTTATGGCCTAGCTTTCCGCACTTTTCTAAATTTGCCAACGATCCAAGACTTTCAGGAATAAGGTTAAACAGTGCCATGATAAATAATCCAGAGCTGGAGAGAGAACTAAAAACTCTGCCTGATTTTGGACCAACTGTGCCACTCTACTTTGACGCCAAAGGTCGTCAACCTCGTGTTACATGGGTAGATACGAATAATACAAAAAATCTTGACTTGAGGCTTAATCACCCAGTTTCAGTGAAAACGCCAGTAAGAGTTTTGTTCAAAGCTGGTGCTGATAGTGCTGTGCTCGAAAAACTTGAAGAAGATGGCCAACGCTTTATTTTCCGTGGCGGGCCTGCCTATATGGTTTATCCAGGAGAATCGATTCATATCCTGAATCCTAGTTTCAGAATCAACGGTACTTTATTCACTGACGAAGAAAAAGCCAAGTTAGAAAAAGTTCATAGGGCTGGGTTTAAGAATTACTTCTTGTCTTATGTTGAATGCCAAAGAGATATTGATGAATTTCAGGAATTGGTCGGTAAGGAGACGGTCATCATGTTAAAGATCGAAAACCAACGTGGTCTAGATTTTGTAGCTAGTACTTTTAAAAAATCAGACAATCTAATTCTTGTAGCTGCTCGTGGAGATATGTATATTGAGCTGGCCTGGCCACACCAAATACTAGAAGCCCTAAGGCTGATTATCAGAAAAGATCCAGAAGCCTGCGTTGGTTCTAGAATTCTACTTTCAGTAGTGAATGATATTAGAAATCGTAAAGTTGCCGAGGTCATTAAACTGGTCCGCTCTATCGACCTAAACGAGTCGGATCCAGATAAGACCATAGAAGCAACTCTGTTGTCCCTTATTAATCGAGACATTCCATCATGTGCTGATTTCTGTGAAATGGCCTGGCTGTGTGACATTGGCTATCGCAATATGATGCTGTGCGATGAGTTATGTCTCCGAGAAGACCTCCTAGATATTGCCCTAGGTGCATTTGATGCGTTCAGAAAAGACACGGAGAAGGTAAAAGTTACAGCCCACTAATGGTGGGTTTTTTATTTTTTGTATAACTCGTGGTCTTTTATGTATTTTTCGATTTCTGGAGAAACAAGATCACTGATGGGTTGGTTGGATATGACTTTATTTCTAACTATAGTGCTTCTTCCGCTCAATTTGCCAATTTTTACGATGATATTTTTTGACGGTAGATCTTTGAAGTCTATGGGGCAGTCAGGATTGTCAATTATGGCCCAGTTGAGATTAGTCCATATTTCTAATCCTTTTTGCCATCTTTCTTGAATTTCTGAATGTCCTTCGCTCCCGCCCTTAATTAAATCGCCTCCAGCTGCATGCCAAATTTCTAAATCTGGGAATTTAGCTTTATATTTTTGATCTATCATCCAGGTTGGAGTAAAAGTATTTCCATCTAGATCACTAAAATCAATTTCTATATTTGGTAAATCGGAGAACATCAAACTTACCATATCCCTTCTTTGATTGTGGGTTGTTGCGGCGGTAGACAATTTGTTTTGATCCGTACCGCGCGGTATGACAATAATTTTTTCAAATATCTTAATAAGCTCTTGGACAATTGCAAGATGATGATTGGCTGGGGGGTTAGCGCTAAAACCAAATGTGACTAATTTGGGCATATTTTTTTCTTCAGTTCTAGATATTTCTGGGTATAGTGAGAAGATAGCATTGATTCTTCCAGATCCCTTCCGAATGCCCTTTTGGAAACAATGATAATCGGCGGGGCTTGGACTCTTTTAAAGAATGCGTTATTGAACATTCGCCAGCTTCTCTCGAGGTCTTCTATAAAGTCTTTGGGAGTGGGGAATAGACGGTTTAAAGTCCCTGACTCAAGCTTCAGCTCTGACTCAAGTTTTTCGGCTAAATACATTTCTAGGAATTTTTCTGGATTCCATCGGAATTCCGTAACTGCTCTAACCCATTCATCATGGTAGCCGCGTCTTGTCGGGTAGCCATAATCGAACGGGTCTTTTTGGTTATTTTCTAATTCAGCCGAAGGTATCTGGTCAATACATTCTTGAGGTATAATCTCTTTCTTAAAAACCTCATTATTTAAATATTGAGCCAGCTGTCTAATCTCTCTTTTTACTAGATCTCCAAATGGAATAAGCCATCCTCGCATATCGCCATCTAGCGTGCCATAGCCGAAAGCAATCTCAGTTTTGTTGGCGTTGCAGGTAAATACTCCTCCCAGCTTTTGGGTTTCAGCGGCTAAAATTTCCATTCTTGCTCTGGCTTGGATATTTTGGTGGGCGAGTGTGCCTTTTTCTACACCTGTTCGTTGGCAAATTGCCTCGACAATTTCTTTGATTGGTTTTATTTCAAGTTCTGTACCTAAGCTGGAAGCTATTTTTTTAGCAATATTTTGTACGCTTGGATCACTGTATTCATAGGGCATATTTATAAGGTGAACCTTATCCGGTCCTAAAATATCAACCATCAATACGGCCATTGTGGCCGAATCAACTTCGCCACTTAAACCGATAATAACGCGCTTGTTTTTCTCTGGCATTAGGTCGAGCATACTTTTAGTAGCTGATCGGATTCCTAAATATAGTTCTCTAGTATCATTTTGAGGCATTTCTGGAATTGGTTTGAGTTTATTGCTAAGGATTATATCTTTGGTGCCCGAAAAATATGATTCTATTTCATGGACAATATTTCCATTCCCATCATAAATAGTAGAAGCTCCATCAAAATTTATTATATTATCGCCATTATTTTGGCAACCGGTATTATTCACATAAATAATCGGAACTTTTATTTCACCGATAAGGTTCTTTATGATTTGATGGCGTTTCCTATTTTTCTGCCATCCCCACGGAGATGCTGAGATTGCTATTAGAAGTTTCGCTCCCTTTTCGGCTAGAACCCCTGCCGGATTTAAAGCGTAATCATCCTTCCATAGATCTTCGCAGATTCCGATTCCAACCGGAACGATTCCAATAGATGTTTTTAATTTGTAAACCTTCAATAGATCGTGGACTGAACAATTCTTGATGCCTTCTTTTCCATCCGTCTTGAGGTAAAGTTCTGCTAATTCCTCAGCTACTTTTCTGGCTGAAAATAAATGTTTATCATCATCAAAATATCTGTAGTGAGGTTGAAGGGTTTTGACTACATAGCCAAATTGCTTGCCCTGAACGGAGTTGAAGGGTTTGCCCCCCTGAGCGATTAAGGCAGCGTTGTGCATTTTCTGTCGGCCGTCCTCACCTTTGCCCGGAGAGACGACAACGCTTCCAAAGATAGCCACAAGATTATCCGGAACGGCTTCAACTA
>CAZCYM010000038.1:4687-7873 GCA_964502945.1 uncultured Candidatus Saccharibacteria bacterium | reverse complement strand
GACCTTAAAAGCTGACGGCGCAAGAAAGCTGTCTATGCTCTTAGTATTGGATTCTGTTGTTTGTTGCGGCTTGGTCAAAAGGAAGTGGCTAGTGACTAGTGACTAGTGACTAGTTGATCTTACTGACCACTAATCACTGACCACTGATCACCTCTTACTATCTTCCGTCGCTCTCGTTGGCGGATTATACATGTTATAAAATATTTGAACTAATTCATCTCGAGATAGGAGTCTTGTTTTTAAGCCAAGACCGATTAAGCCACCAAACACTAATTCAGCCCGTTGAATCAGTCGGTTGCGGTATAAAGAAAATTTTTCATCAGATACCATTTTTAGAGTTCCGACAGGACTTAGAATGCTTTTCATGCTTTGGAATATTCCGGTCTTCATCGGCGACTCAAAAATATAAAAAGGGACGGCAATGTAGAATTTTTTAGACATAATATTGGTCAAAGCCGATAGCTCTTTTATAAACTTCATATATTCATTGGCCTGGATCAGGAGAAGCTCGTTATCGAGCTGGCTTGAGGCTTCAGCAGTTAGTTTTAAATAATCCTCTATGTATAGTCGTCGGGAAATCATAGAGATGTGGAGAGGAAAATCTAGTGAATTAATAAACTTTTGAAAATTTTGAATTATGGCTATTTGTTCATCTTCGGACCGAAGTTCAAAATTGATGGCCGAAACTTCAATTATGGCTCGCATTGAGCCGTCTTTAAGCATAACCACATCATCCCGTATCTCAGCTATGGAAACTAATTGTTGGGTCGAAGGACCAGCTGTCGGCAAAGAAGTGTCTAGTGACTAGTGTCTAGTGACTAGTATTATTTATTTTCTTGATTAAAGTGTTTAACATTCGCTGAATCTCATCTAATAGAGAATTGGCTTTAGAATAATCCACCTTGGAATATAAATCTTTTGAAATTATAAGTTGAGTTTCTAGCTCTGCTCCAGAGCTGTAAGCAATACCTAAAAATTGTAAAAACTCTTTAGTGCCATTGCGTTGCTGACCCTCTGCTATGTTAGAAGGAATTGATATAGCTGATCTCCTCATTTGGCTGGACAATCCATAGATTTCTTCCTTGGGTAACTGCGACGTTATTTTATATATTTCTTTAACTAATACTATAGATTTTTGCCAAACTATCAATTCTTTATACGATTTTAGCATAGTAAGGGATATTTATTTCTCGAAACTAATCACTAGTCACTAACCACTGATCACTTTTGATTATCTGATATAATGATCTCTTGTAACTCTTTTTCATCTTCCTTTTTAAAAATATATTGTTTGGGGTTGAACAGATAATTAATGCCATAGGTCACGTAGTTTATAAGCGGGGCCTCGTTTATTCTGATAAAGGCCAGGGCGGCAAAAAATCCTCCTATTGGAATGGCAACAACAAAAAACACTAAACTGTTCAGGGTTAGAAACAGCAAGAAGATCACTCCCCCGCCAGCGGCCAACCAAAGAAACTGTTTAAGAGTAAGCGGTCCGATAAGTTTGGTTTCGGTGGCTATAAATTGTGGGACTTGGAATTTCAAGTAAATTTAAAATTTAAAGCGTAGAAAGTAAAACAACAAATTAAAATTGAAAAGATTTTTAATTTTAATTTGTTATTTTCATTTTTCGTTTTGCTATTTACTTTTATCTCTCAGATCAATTACGCTGGCCACCTTCTCAAGTTCTTCTTCAAGCGATTTCTGGGCCCCAGTGCTAGATTGAGGTTTAACCTCAATCTTGGGCGCTAGGTCAGGTATTTTAAATTCCGGGCGTTGCTGGGGCTGAGGCGTCGGTGCTGGGCCTGGTCTTATGTCTGTCATTGGTGGCTTGGGGGGCTGGGCTGGTAATCTAGGAGCTTCGCCCCTAGTCAACCCCTCCGGTCTCCCCTCTTTCTGGAGCTGCTGTATTTTTTCGGGGAACTTACTTCGCTGAATTCTTTTTACATCTTCAATTATCGGTCCGAAGGATTTTGAGATCAGCTTATTGGCCATCTCTTCTGCTTTAGTATTGTCGATACCTAGCTTGGACGAGATCAGTGTAGGAAAATCTTTTATGAATACTTTGCCAACTACCAGCTCTCTTATTGTCGAAGCTAACTCAGCGACCTGGTCATCTTCAAGGTTATAATTTTGTGAAAGCGCAGTAATTTTATAAACCGTCTCGTCGGAAGATAAAAAATCCCTAAGGGGCATTGAGAGCTGATCGAAAGTGCTAAGAAACATTTTTCTTTCAATATTCTCAAAGTTGCCAAAGCCGGCGAAGTAGGGACTAGCAAGAAAGTATTGGTAAATCGTGACTTGTCCTCCTCCCTCAACCCCAGAAATACCGCGTTGTTGTAAATTAGTTTGATCCATATATGTTTATTTTTTATTTTCTATATCAAACTGTGCTCCCGGTGTTAATATTATCTTAGGTTCGCCTGTTCGTTCGTTCGTTACCTTATCTTCAGAATTCTTTTTTCTTTTTTTCTTTAATCCCTCCGGGCTAATACCTAAATCCTTTTTGACTGTATTAAATAATTCCTCAAATTTCTCTCGTTTCTTATCAGTATATTCTTTATTGGTAACCAGCCCTCTAATTCTACCAGGGCTTCTTTCTAATATAGATCGAACTTCTTTCATGAAATCATCTGTGTATTCGTCATCTTGAAGTTTCAATATTGCCTCATTGCTTAATCTGCCCACCTGTTCTTTAAAAAATTCTAGATAGCTCTTGTCTGTCGGTAGTAATCGCATACCTTCTGTTCTGGACAGCTCTTCTCTGAGCCCGAGAGTAGTGGTAAGGCGTTTTTCCTTAGCGGCATTTAATATCCGATCTCTCTCATAATCAGTATCATACAAACCGTCTTTTTGAACCAGTTCCCTTAATGTTATGTCGTCATCTTTTTTCTTTTCAGCTACGAAGTCACCCTTTTCAGCCATTAACTGAGCTAGCTCTCTTTGGGCCGCTTTTCCAAACTTGGTACCCTTAAGTGAGTTAAACATATCCAGGCGGTCTTGCCTGCTTAGCTTATCCCTAAAGTCTTTTGTCTTTTTAACAGCATCAACAACATCGCCTTCTGATGTATAGATTGATAATATCTCCTGGAGTTTTCTTGGGTCGCTAATCTCATTTCTTTCAAGCTGGACATCGGTCAACCTCTCAACTAACTGCTTGTTGTCGCCTAATTCAGTTCGTAGCCT
>CAZCYM010000038.1:1817-4677 GCA_964502945.1 uncultured Candidatus Saccharibacteria bacterium | reverse complement strand
TGTCCCGATCAGTTTTAGAAAGTTTTCTGTAATTTATACTGGCTAGAAACTTATTACCAAGAATAGAACCTTTCCCATATAGCTGATTCATTTCTAATATTTCTTCACCTGTAAGCTCTCTGTGGAATTCCCTCATTAAGTTTCCTGCGGCTATTTTTTCTTCCCTGTTGCCATTCTTCATGATGCTGTCAAGTTTGTCTTGACTTTGGAAATCTCCCCGATCTCTAAGGCGTTTTGTCGCCGCATCGACGTTGCTTCCCAGCTGTTTTTCTTTTACTCCTGGTATACCAAGCACTCCGGCAATCTTAGCTTGTCTTTCTTCTAGTCCTCTCTGACCTCTATAGCCCCCAATTACTGGGATTCCTTCAAGCGGGGTGCCGGCAAATCCTTCTTTCTGGATATGCTCCTTTGCTTCTTTGTAGGCGCCAGCAGCGCCAGAAGCCTTCCAAGCATAGCCTGCTCCTAGCCCAGCTAAACCAATTGTCGAGAATCTTGCCGCGGCTCGGCCCCTGGCCCAGGTTCCTGCCGCTACACTTCCGGCTCCGGCGGCGGAGGACATGCCCATGGCTACCTTAGCGCCACCTATTAGGAATATAGCCACCAAGACAAAGAAAAATAATTGTTGAAAAGTAGTACCCAGCCCTCCAGACTGGTTGGCTATGCCCGATATTACTCTTTGCTGATTTGCCAAAAAGAAAGTGCCAAAATAGATGAAGAAAAGATAAATCGGCAGAAAAATATTCCAGCCGATAAATTCTTTCCACCATCTTTGGCTTATATTATTTGTTGAGGGCAGAATATAGGCCATCCAAGCAATGGGAGATACTATTAGCAAAGCCCACAGGATTGGAATTCTAATGATTGAAAGTACCAGAAGAACCAGAAGACTAAAAAGCACGATCGATAAAAGGAGAATATTAATAAACACGGTAATGGTCTCTGTCCATAAACGGTTATCTACTGTATAGACTTGGGTGAGGCTTTGTTTAAACAGATCAGCGATACTTACACCCTGAGCTATTCTTGCTCCAACATCGCCGATGGCGCTTAAAAATACATTGCTCAATGATTGAGTCCAACCGATTAGCACATTACCTATTACTAAGCTGAAGTTAATAAGAAGAGCGGCAATAAGAAATCGAGCGATAAGGGTTTTAGCATCATATCCGCGAATATTAAATATGGTGCCAAAAGCCATAACGATAAGAGCGATAATAAAAAGCATGTTGGCAAAATTTCGAACTATTTCCCAGCTTTCTTGAACGACCGGAGAATCAGCTATGCCGAATTTAAGGACGGAATCAATCCCGCTCGCCACTAAACCTATAAGTCCAACCACGGCCCCTCTTATGAAGGCCAGGGTTCCAGCCAATAGAGCTAAGACGCTATTTCCAACGAGCCAGTCAAGCTGAGCATGGGCCGGTGAGGGCAATAGAAAAAAATAAAACACAACGGCTAGAATTACCGCCGACGATGTATATATATTTTTTCTGTATTTTGTCATTTAATTCTAGGGGCAAGTTCCGCTACCGCCAGCCGGTACGTTTAAAGTCAATGCAAATCCAGGCGTGATATTGGTAGCCAAACCATAAACTATATCTCCCTCACTGATGCATCTCCTTGTTCGGGTGCCGTTAAAATAATCAACTGCACCCAAAAGACGGACAATGTCTAGTCCATTTTGGTATATGTTTGCATCAGTACTCCCGTCCCAAATATTGTGGTTCAAGACTATACAATTCGAGGTTGCACAAAGTCCGCTTGGATCAGTAGCCCCGGCCTGTCCCTGTCTGAACCACTGAGCCGTTAAGCACACATTAGAATTGGTAGGAGTAGACCCCCCATCGTTACAAGAGGTAATTGCGGCAGTAGAATCGGGCAGAGTAAAACCAGTACAGGCAGAAGTGTTATATGTGCAATCGCTGTTACAGCTTAAGGTGCCGCTAGAATAACCTATAGACGAGCATGCCTTCCCATTTAGATTTCCCCCATCGCATTGTTCGCTCGAATCTATAACCCCATTGCCGCAATTGGGCGGCGGCGGTAGAGGGGGAGAAATTGAACATTCGGGATCAGTAGAATCACATGGAGCGGGCAAGTTAGTCTCGTTTCCTAAGCCCATACACGAATCTATGCAAGTTTTATAGCTGTTACCTTTTTTTCCAGAACATTGTTTTTGGCACTGGGCAACTTTACTGTTTGGACGTCCTTCGCTAGTGTCATCAACGTCATCCCCCTTGTCATTCATTTGTCTGAAGTTCGCCATCTTATTTATAATCCCTCCCAGCATATTCAATAGAACCTCGGATAGTTCGTCAGAAGTTACTAGCCAGCCGATATTTTTATCTATGTATTGTGAAGCTGAATCACCTAGTAGTTTACCTGGGGTAAGGGTTTCACCTAAGAATGTACATCTGGCTTCGCTATTGTTAACGGCACAATCTGAATTGCTACTACATACTTTGTTTTTTATGTTGGTGCAATATTTTGCCTGAGGGCCAGACTCACCGGGACGAAGAGGTTGTGGTAGACAAAATCCGCTTGCTCCAGATCCCCTACAACTGGCTCGTGTTCCAGTGAATCCTCCCCCAGCTTGGATCTCTCCACGATCAGCGCTGGCATCAAGTGCTCTTTGAGCCGCTACCTCTCCCAAAGACATCAGAAAACTTCCGTAAAAGTTATTTTGTGGTTCAGCTAATTGGTTAAGTGCCTGCCAGCCACCATTACGAGCGAAGTCTGCGGTATAATCTTCTATTGTCCATCCTCGAGGCAGAGTGCATCTTCCCCTTTTAGTAAACGGATCAAGGTTATTAACTCTCGTGTTCTGGGTGACGGGTTTATTGGTTGCTACGCCAAAAGC
>CAZCYM010000038.1:0-1807 GCA_964502945.1 uncultured Candidatus Saccharibacteria bacterium | reverse complement strand
TGATAGGATTTTTAAAGTAAGGGCATAATTCGGTGTTACTTAAAACAGCTCGGAATACATCCTCTCCTCGGTATTGTCCCTCGGTCAGAAAATTTCTCCAGTTGAGAGCAAAGGAGGGTTGGCGTCCTGTCCGGCCAGATTTATTAACCTGAGTAACTATGCTATCTAAATATTTTTTTAGTAAACGGCTGGCAAAAGCACGAGCGATGGGATCAACCACAAACTCTTTTAAGTTGAATTGCCAAAAAGTAGCCCAGCTACCTCCTAAATCAGTTGCATGGGCCCTGGGTGCAGATATAAAGTAAAAACCAGACAATATAAAACTGGCCAAAACAACCGACAATATTATTTTTTTGTATTTTAAAAACATTATTCTTGGTATAAAATATCTAAAATTTTATAAACATCGTTGTCAAGCACCAGACTATTGTCGGTCGCTTTAGTTTGGATTGACTTAACAATTGCCTTAACCTCTAGGCTTAAGTTACCTATTTCGTTGAAAGCGGCGGTTGCCTTGAGAACATCGGTCTCTAAATTTGCTATTGCCGTATAATTGTAAGCAAGGCGCTGTAAAATGCTGAGGATACTTTTGTGAATATTTACCCAATCGGATGGCACTGAAATATCGGAGACTTTTTTAAGCGAAGAAGTAAATTGTTCGCCTTTGGCCGAGAAGTAGGGTAGTTGAGCGTCGAGTGAATTTGCTGTATTTAGCTTCTGGGGGAAATCAATGAGGTCGTCCCGAACCAGCACGTATAGTTTATTAAGATAAGCTAGCTGATTATCTTTAGAATTATCAACGACTGTTGTTGTGGGAATGGGCAATATATCCTGTATTTTATAAAGATTGTCTATCACCGAAAGAGAGAGGGCGTCCAAAGAAGATGCTTGCGTATTCTCGTCAGCTGTTCTCATAAGGTCACCGGAGGAAATGGCACCTATCAGAAGTTTACCGGCCTCGTCGGTTAAGTTTGAATCGGCGGTTACATCTATAGGTTGCACTGTCCCGTAAATTGTGTCATTTAAACTATCACCTAACTCATGATCAGCTTTCTCTCTCGGATCATTTCCCGAAGCCACCTCTTCTCCGTCCAAAAAACCGTCACCATCGGTATCGGGATTTTGAAAATCCGTATTCCAGTAAGCTTCATCGGAATCCGATAGCCCGTCTCTATCCGCATCTTGTACGGTATCTATTGCTAATGGTTGAATAGCGTCGTGGAGTAGGGCTGAGCGAACTCCGCCTAATATATCGAAAAAAGAGAAAACCGAAACAATGGCCGTGAAAGCCAGAAAAACAAAAAATACTTTAACCTGTTTTGTCATTACTAATTTTCCTTATTCCTAATCCGAAAAGGGCCGCGGACAACAAAATAATCGGCCAATCACCTACATAATTATACCACGTACGGTTTTTGTTAGGGATGATAGCGCCTGTTAATAACTCGTAAGTCTCTGGATTGGTTGTTTTTTCTACTTTTCCAAGGGGATTTATTATGTAGGACTGATCTGAGTTAGCGGCCAAAACCATATACTTACCGTTTTCAATAGCTCGGAAACGAGCAGCTGATTGAATCTGGTTTTTTGCAATGGAGCTTCCCTTTGAGATTGAGTAGTTGCCGGTAGTAATAATAAAATCAGGATTATCAGTGCCAGCTTTGGGCGGGTATATAAGGTCGGAACAAACAAGGATTTTTATATCATTGTTTTGATAAGATATTATATCTGACCCCGATCCTATTGCTAGTTGTCCATAGACAGAGAACCAGTTAATGAAGTCCTTGCTTACTAACGAAACCGGTATCTT
>CAZCYM010000037.1:4914-7876 GCA_964502945.1 uncultured Candidatus Saccharibacteria bacterium | reverse complement strand
TCGCTTACCGTAAGGGTTTTTTCCATGTTAAGGAAAATTAAACCGGACACTAGTGTTGGAGAAGACTGACATTTGACCTTACTCATTTAATAATTTATACTCTTTCCAATCTTTAACAAGCTGAGGGGGGAGGCAATGATTAGAGTTATCGATCCAAAAGTAGAACTAAAAGAATTTCCTAATTGTAACCACGTCGTTTCAAAACCACTAGTACTTACTGTTCTAGGAAAAGAAGTTAAGCTTGCAAAAAGCCGAGCATGTAAAGAGTGTCTGGAGCCTTACCTAAATAAGTTTTCTATACTTTGTATCGTGTGTCAGAATCCTATTCTGCCATTACATCAAGTTACTGCTAATCTAACTCCTGTCTCCGGCAATAATAAACATGAAGGTAGGGCTCACGACGGATGTGCACCGGCAGGTTGCCTCGATGGTATATGGGGCGAAGGTCACATAGTTCCACTCAAAATTATTTAAGCTGACTAAATGTCAGCTTTTTGTTTTATTTTGTATAAAATACCCACACAACTCTAACATCCTAGTTTTCCTCTCATTCGCCATAGGCTTCGGATGAGCAATGCAGTTGTCCCTAGATAGCCGACTACTATTTATCCCGCTGATTTCTGAGTTCCTCGTCGGCTTTTTTATCCGCCTCAGGCTGATCCCACATCCGCTTGTTCCAGTCACTAAGAGTTTCGATAACAAAATAGTCTTGCTCATCAAGACGCGAGTTACCAGATCGAACTCGCTTATAATGTAGGTTAGGAATAAGAGTTGGCCATATTTCTTCCAGGGCTCCGTCCTCTCTCTGTTTACTTTGATATCCATCCTGCACTTTGTCTTCAATATTTATACCAAGAGCATCTAGAACATCTTTTTTATCTAGTAGCTTTTTATTATCCTGATCTTTGGGCGTAAACTCATTCCATGTAAAATGTCGCTTGATTCTTTTTTCGCCATCAAGATCAACATAGGTAAAATTATTATTACTAAGCTTATCGACGGCGTCTTTGGCAATTCCCAAAACTTCCGACATTAATTTTTGTTTTTCCCGACTTTGTTGTGGCCGATCTAATTGTTCACTCATGTAAAATTATTGACTTGAATGTATGATTTATAAAATCCCCTTCAATATATTCGGGGGATTTCATAATGGCCCTTCCATTATCGCTAAGACTTTAGCTGTTTGTGTTGGTGGGTCTCCGCAATATAACACCTCGGAATTCCTTCGATAAACTCAGGATTTCACCAGAGTTATAAGATATGAGAGTCCCGATAAGAACAATTTGTCCTAAAGCTTGCCCCGTAATACAACAAGCATATAACTCCCAACCGACTTTAAGTTTTACTTTGTTAGAATTCTCAACAGAAACACTGAGAAAAATCATAGACTTTATTAGAGTCGTTAGGGGGCAAATGCTTGCTGATATACGGGACTTGGGCAAAAACAGAAGAGCTACTTATATTATATCTCGTCCTCAGCATAGTAAAAGTGGATATCTGGACGCTGATAATTAAAGAGTTCGTTTTTACTGAAAAATATGGCAATTTCTCTTTTTGCCGCCTTCAAATCCTCTGAAGAATGGATGATATTATTAGAAATAGACATGCCATAATCCCCTCTTATTGTACCCGGAGGAGCATTCTTACCATCCGTTGGACCGCACATAGCTCTTACCACCCTAACAACATCTAAACCCTCAAGAACGACTAGCACTACTGGCAACGATTTCATAAATTGCTTTAGCTTTGGTAAAAAATGTTTACCCCTGTGCTGAGCATAATGCTTATCTAAAAGCAGATCAGACATCTTTATCATTTTAATTCCAACCGGCCTTAATCCTTTCTGTTCAAATCTATCCAAAATTTCCCCAACCAATCCTCGGTGTAAGGCATCGGGTTTTAAAATAATGAGTGTTCTTTCTTTTATATTTGCCATTGGTTTAGTAATCAGAGATTGTGAAATCGGTGCCATTGCTGATTAGTTTTATGTCCCCACCTACATCATTTCGATAATACTTTATACCAAAGTTTTTTAGTCGATTCAATACCTCCGGTGATGGGTGACCGTATCTGTTCTTTGCGCCGACTTGAATCACGGCAACCCCTGGACTCACTGCCGATAAAAACTCTTCACTTGTTGAGGTTTTTGAACCGTGGTGACCAACCTTCAAAACATCCGAATCTAAATTTTCTCCAGTCAATATCAATCGTCTCTCAACTTTCTCTTCCATATCACCCGTTAACATAACATCTAAATCTTTATATCTAAGCATAGTAACAACCACATCATCATGGGGATTTTTTGGATTATCGCCGACCACTGATTCAAATGGATGTAAGATCGTTAGAGTCACGCCATCGCCCAAATCAATAATCTTGCCGGCAATTGCCTCAATGTTATTCATATTTTCATTTTTAATCGACTCCTCCCAAGCTCCAAATTCGGAAGAATTGTATGACTCTTTTGCTTCGACAATATTTTTGACCTCATATCGCTCAAGCACATCAAGTAAACCAACGATGTGATCAGCATGAGGATGACTCACTACCACCATATCTATATCCCTATCATAAAAAGGCATGACCTCCCCCAACTTACTCAATATCTTATTATCGGGCCCGCCATCAACCAGTATCTGTCGCCCGCTTGGTGTCTCTATAAATATCGAATCTCCCTGCCCAATATCAAAGAAATATACCCTGAGCAGGCCGTCTTTCTGGCTAGCAGTGCCATGAGTCGAGAACGCAAAGACAAGAAGGCAAAGGATAATTACGAGATGGATTAAGGATAATTTTCGCATGAAGAATGTTTAGCATAAATAAGAATAAATAAAAACCCCATGATTATGGGATTATGTACCATTCTGCTTTAAGCAAACTACTCTACCATCAGGATCTCTGACATAGGCCAAAGTGGCATGACTGTAAACTCTTGGATTTGCCGGTCTTAAAATTTCAGCAC
>CAZCYM010000037.1:0-4904 GCA_964502945.1 uncultured Candidatus Saccharibacteria bacterium | reverse complement strand
GCTAATAACTTGGGAATAACTTCAGCTACATTATCAATATATAGCCATAATTTATCGTGAGTGGCCAATTCTTCTTTTGATAAGTGTAGATGAAATAGACCTTGATTATCTTTAAAATTACCGAGATATTGAAAAGCCTTAACATCGGTGGGCCAATCAGAATAATATGACTTCTCTAGTCTAATTCCAATTGCTTCATAAAATTGCCTGGATTTTTCAATATCATTAACAAAAAGTTCTACTGAACGAATGGAAACATTGCTATTCGCCACAAGTCCTCTCATGTTAAATAACTTTATCGTGGTAGCGTACCCAACTTGGGTGCGTCGAAAATGAAAGTAAGTATGATAGAATATAGAATAAGGACAAATTAAAAAGTGAGAGCGGACACAAATTTGTCCAATGAGAATTAACAAAAAGAACGTTAAAAAAGGGGCCTTCGATGCCCCAAATGTAATAGCTACAAAGCTCAAAAAAGAGGAATCAGAAATGGCTTAGTTCGTGGTTGGTGTAATATCTGTCAGCAATCATTTTCTCGTGTTACCGATACTAGACGCAAGAAAGAAAATCGAGAAAAAGAATTTAAAGAATTAGATCTAAATCAACTGCTTATCGACCACCTTGAAGGCAAATCATATCGGGCTCTTGCCGGAATAGAATTAAAGGCCAACCGATTATGTAAAAGCATTAATGAGCTATTAGCCAATTTAAAAAGCGTCGCTGAGGTTACCCGAGAACTTAATCCGCTCAAGTACTCCGGCAACTACATCGTTGACGCCAAGTTTATTCCGGCTAAAGCCTACACAGTAACCAAGCCGTCATTAGTCCCCAGATCAAGCAAGAGACAAAAGATTAAAAGAGGGATTGTCCATATCTCAGGCACCGATTATCAGGCCCATGATCTGCCGGCCAGCTTAACCTGTCCCTTAGAAAACTATTGGGCTTATGATGTTCACTTTCAGAGATTAAAGGATCTGAATTATCCTTTAATCTCTCTAACCTGTGACGATAAAAAAAGCATCCGATCAGCTTGTCTTAAACATTATCCTTTGGCTAAAATACAGCTTTGTATCAGGCATTACCTGGAAGAAATAGCCCGAAAGCTGAAGATAAGATCGGTTGAGAGAACCATCCAAAGTTTAGATAAAAAACTATTCCAATTAGGAGAAGATCACTTTCTTGTCACCAGACCAATGGCTCAAGCCAAGGCTATCAGATTAACTAATCGCCTTGCCGATTTGGAACACAAATATTGGATTGCCCAAGAATTTTCTGATCTGATGGCCGGACTTCTAAAAGCCAAAACCAGACAAGAATATTTTGGCCATTCAAAAGAGCTGAAAGAATTTTTTAAAACTACATTTATTTTAGAAACAAGAGTCTTAAGAAAAAGAATAATTAACATTTGGAAAAAGTTTAAAACCGATCAGGAATATTTATTTACCAGCCTTAATCATCCGGAACTTAATATTCCCAGAACCACTAACTTACAAGAAGGCTATCATTCTCATTGGGAAGCCAGATTATCATCAATGAGAGGTTTTGAATCAGAAGAAACAGCTAAAAATTATTTAAACGCTTTAGTGCTTAAGAGAAGATTTTCTATCCTGACAAGTTGTAGAAAAAGATTTAAACATCTTAACGGAAAATCTCCTCTTGAGCATAGCGGCGGTCTTGAGACCGTGCTCAAGAATTGGGTGCAGTTTTGCCTTAAAAAGCAAAACAAAAAAGAATAAAAAACGCACCCAAGTTGGGTACGCTACCCTTTATCGTACCGATAAATATACTACTGAATTTGATATTCGTCAATCTTGTAATGGTTCAGCGGTTTTAGAACACCTAATGGACAATAACCGCATCATGTTATGATACGCCATAACATGGTCTGATAATTCTAACTTCTATTTTTTATCTTTATTGATTTCGTCCAGCAGATCCGAAAGCCAATAGTAACTTTTATACCGCCTTCTAATCTCAGCCAAACCGCTAGTCGGATAATAATCCCTAAACCCCGATCTCCTTTTCACCGAAGACCCAACTGCTTTATTAATTTTTTCAACGACCTTCTCATAACCTTTATGTCTGCCGCCCAACCATTTTTTGACTCTATAAACCGTATCCAAACCAACCCCCATTTCTGCGACTATTCTTCTGTGAGGCTGATTGATTAAAAGTCTCTTGGCTATTAAAATTCTCCTGCCGACCATAATTTTCTCACCCTCGGTCAAAATATCATTTATAAAAGATTTGGTTTCATTCCTCTCTTTTGCAAAGTCTAGGGCCGCATAAAGCGCGTCGAGACATTTTGACTTGATATCATTTTTTATTTTTGTAGTTTTAAATTTCATTATATTAAAATTAAATTCTTGTTATGGTGTATCATAACAAGAATTGGTTTTTCAGACAATAAAATTTAGCAAAAGATAAAAGCGCCTAGTTGGCGCTACTTGATTAAATTTTTAAATACTAGATTGCGGATCATCTTTGCCCGACGCAAACCATAGGACTTCCAGACATCCCGGCACCAGTCATCAGTAAAAGGAATGTATATCCTTACCGAATAACCAGATCGGAGGAGATGTTCGCCTAACTTTTTGCCCAAGGGTCCATAAAGCATTTGAAACTCAAACGGAGATGCACCTTCGCCTGTTATCTTTATAACTGACTCAGCTAGTTCCCTATCTCTAACCGTAGCCGTAAAAGGCGTCCTCCCGGCCACAATATTACCTCATAAAATTTCAAAATATCTTTGTCTTATCTTATCATCATCACTCAACATAACAGAAGAATCCTCAGTATAAACTCCCACACCCTTAACGATTCTGATATTCTTATCAAATAAATCATGTCTTTTCATCAAATCAATAATATTTACTAAGTGGGCTTGAACAGCCTGCCTGACAATGGTGGAATATATTTTCTGCGATGAAAACGAGCTAAAAACATCAAAAGTTTCTTCAATATAAGAATAGTTTTCAGCGTCAAATTCAACCTCAATTCCCCTACTTCTGGCCAAATCGATAATCTTTTCAATATTTTTAGTAAACAGCGTTTTAGATACAGATAGGCCATAAAGAGTCGGTTTGCACGAAACATTGCCAAAATTTTCACTTTGCATTTTCTGAATCAAACGGAGAGTTGAATCAACTGCTTTATCGACCAGGACTGGATCATGAATATGTTCACCAAGAAGATTATATGTAACGCCAAAGCCATGTTTTTTGAGATCTTCTCCAACCCTTAATACACCATCAACATCAACCGCGCCCACAAAACGCCGACCGAGTAAATTGCATCCTACTAAATCAAGAGGATATAGAACCCTATCCCAGTTCATTTTTTAGCCAATTTTCAAATAACTCTTTGAGGTCTTAATATCATAAATTCAGACAAAAAGAAAAGTTCCGCTATGGCGGAACTATAAAGAAACTATATCTCCCAATTCACTTAGTGAATGTATGTGGTAATCGGCTTCATCCCATCTTACGATTGTAGGTCTTAGGGTTTGAACGGTAGAAATCCCCAGGGCTTTGGCCGCACCTAGCTCTGATGCCGGATTATCTCCAACCACCAACACCTCACTTCTTTGCAACCCATTCTTGTTTAATAGTTCCTCAAAAATTTTCCTTTTACCTTGTCGTCTGTCTCTATGGTCAAGAGCGTCAATAATTATCTCATCAAACAGATTAGCAATGCCCAGTTTTTCTATTTTCGTCTCCTGGAACCTCCTATATCCAGTAGTAACTAATATTTTTTTTACCGATAAGCCCCGTATAAACTCCTCATCTCCAAAAGTCCTTATACCATCCGGAACTTCTATGTGTCTATATGCCTCTCTCATTTTCTCGGCAATATCCTCTGGAATAGAAAACATTTCTATTACATCAT
The DNA here is from genome assembly GCA_964502945.1 of uncultured Candidatus Saccharibacteria bacterium. GTDB lineage: Bacteria > Patescibacteriota > Minisyncoccia > 2-02-FULL-40-12 > GWA2-44-9 > 2-01-FULL-39-28. The sequence continues at coordinate 1,016 of CAZCYM010000037.1, read as the reverse complement.
CTAAACTAGTAATCCAAAGTTGATATTTAATTTTCTCTTTAAGCTCCGGCGATAAGTCTGAGTTATATAAAACATCCAGTACTGGCTGGAAGAATGGGCCGGTTAAAGAGTGGGTATCTAGAATACACATATCAAGGTCAAAGAACACCGCTTTTATCATGCTTGACTCCAAACCATAACTTTGTTATATGCTTACCAGTATCCTTCAAATAGTCGAAGAAGTAAAGATGTCATTACAAGTTCCCATAATCGTCCGCCGAGCTGAAGAAAAAGACCTGCCAAGAATGGCTGAAATAAATGCTAGTGTTTTTGCCGGAGACAGAGATAATCCAGAAAGTGCCGAAAAATGGATGCGTTGTCTTTTTAATGCCTTTCCTCTCTACCAGTATTTTGTAATAGAATTAGACGGCACTGTTGTTGGTTACATCGGCTGGCAATTTCATGGTGGTTTTCTGAGATCAGCTCCAGTAATAGAACTCGAGCAAGTTGGTATTAGTAAAGACTATCAGGCCCAGAAATTGGGACCAAAACTTACCGACGAAAGCATGAAAGAAGTAGTTAAATGGTGTAGAAAAAATAATAACCGAATCGAGAGCCACATTTACCTGATCGTCTGGGGATACACCCACAATTTTAACGCCATGAAAGTATATTTTGAAAAATTTACTGAAGGCGTGCTGGGAATGAGAAGACAGCACGGTGATCGAACAGAATCCATGCTCCGTCTAAAAGTACCGGCACTTCTGCCCATACGAGAAGAATAGGAACGGACCCAACGGGCCGTTTTTTATTTACAAATTACTACTTGCATAGGTTTTTAATTATCTTACTTATATGTTTTCTTTTCTTCAAAAAATCATTATAGAGAGCCAGCTGAGCTAGGGCTTTAGATTTATTTTGTTCATAAAGATTTCTATACTGTTTTTTGTTTAAACGAAAGTACTTCTCCTCAAACGCATCGGTAATAAATCTTGCGGCAAGAGTAAGAATAACCATCTCTATCGTTTCTGGAATCA
>CAZCYM010000036.1:0-7902 GCA_964502945.1 uncultured Candidatus Saccharibacteria bacterium | reverse complement strand
CGGTAGTACGACTGCTTTGGGAGCAGTTAGACCGAGTTCGACTCTCGGCACCCCGACCAGTTGAAACAAGTCAAATTTTCGGAAGAGGTTGCCTCGGGACTTTGCCTCTCGGCATGATAGCTTTGCGCCTTGCGCAAAGCGGTAAATCGCCACGGTTCGGAAAAATCCATTCGGACTTTCCGGTTGAGGAGAAGGCGGTTCGTTCCAATTTTTTCCACCAACGATTTGATTTCGTCAAATTCGTTGGACGAAGCCAGTTTTTCAGCGTGGCGAGCGGTTAAAATCCATTCGCGCAAAGATACAAGCCGATTTGTTTCCCTTTCGACTTTTGAGATTTCCGTTTTCAGTTGCTCGGTGAGCAAATCTTCCCGCAAATAACTTTGCGAGCATAAGCCAAGCCGATTGGTGCAACGGTATGATACGGTGGTTTTGTTCTCTGGTGATAGCGATTTTGGAACTCTGCTGGGTTATATAAAGTCAAAGGGTAAAAAGATAGTCGTTATTTCTACCAGAGATAGAATGAGCAGTGAGTTGGAATCAGTTGCTGACAAATTTATCCCTGCTGAAACCATGAAGAGTCTATTAGATTACCGTAATAAAAAGGACACTCCGCCTGTTAAGGCGGAGGTATAAATACGATCCTATTATCCTATAGGCGAGGATAGCGGTTAAGCTACAAGGGAAGTATAGCATGCCAGACGCTCGCTAGTCAACGATTATCCACAACCATGACTGAAACCGAACAACAGCCTATGTCACAAGAACCAGTAGTTCCACCGGCCGAAACGCCGACTTCTATTCAACTCGAACCTGTTCTTGAATCACCAGTTGAGCCATCTCAAGCAGGAATACCAACCCAATCTGAGTCAACTCCAATAATTCCTAATGTATCTGCTCAACTATCTCCAAAATCCTTTCTCGCCAAAGCCCTCGAATCAATTCAATTCCGCAAGAAAGCTAAACTGGAGAAAATAATGAAACTCGCCAATGAAAAGAAAGTAATAACGAATGATGATGTAGAAAAACTTCTCCATGTTTCTGACGCCACAGCAACAAGATACTTAAGCACATTGGTTAAGCAAAACCGCCTAAAAGTATCTGGCAACCGCCGCTCTGTCCGATATGAGCCCTTCAACTAATTCCGGGCGGGTCAATAAATGGCTCCCTCCATAGGCGGGCAAGCGAGCAGAGCAGTCAGGAATTTTTCTCGAAATAAGTTCGCGCTAAATTAAGGATATTCGACATTTTAACGCAATCTACATCAAAAATTAAAATACCCTTCACAGAATATCTCCTGTCGGCTGAATGCTTACTTAATTTTTACACTAAAGTTAAGTAAAATGCAATGTGTTCCATAATCCTAAAGAGCGTAATTAAAATAACCCTGATTACCAACCGAAACACAACGTCAAACGTTGTGTTTCGGGAAAAAGAAATATAATTAGCTGGCAAGTCGGACTTGCCTCGCTTAAACGCTAGTTCCTAACGGAACCGCGTTTGACGCGGTCCGCTCGCGAGGAATCGAACCTCGATCTAGGGATTAGAAGTCCCTCGTTCTATCCGTTGAACTACGAGCGGAATAAAAGACGATCTAAACCCTTAAATTTTACTATAAAATTAGACCCGGGTAAAGCCTTCTTGAAATTTGTAAAAAACGATGTATTATTATGCCATTCTAGAACATTGACAATAAGGCAGAGGAGGTAATGGCAAAGTACTGGATAATTAAGAAACGACCTTGGCTGATAAAGATACTGCGGAGCTTGGCATCTTTAATACTCTTACTATTTTTAATCCCCATTGCTACCTACTATTCCCTTTACTACTATACTGGCTATATTCCACTTGTCGGCGACTTAAAAGATGATCATGGAAATTTGCTGAATTTTGATAAATTATCTAGAGATAATTTGCTTAAGTCATCAATAGTGAGAGCTAGCGATAATAAAATTATTGGTAGATTTTTCTATGAGAATCGCGATCTGGCCATAGCTCATGATATTCCTGAGTTATTAAAAAATGCATTTATAGCTACTGAAGATAAGAGATTTAACCCTGACCGTCCTAACCATTTACCGATAGATTACTACTGCGATCCAATCTATGGTGGTATTGATCCTTGTGCCATGGTGAGGGCTGGGTTAGGCCACTTAATGAGAGATCGGAACCGTTCAGGTGCAAGCACTCTGGGTCAACAAGTCGCAAGACAAACTCATGTCGAAGAAGTTACTGCTTTTAGAAACAGAGACCAAACGATTCGCCGTAAGATTAAAGAAGCCCGAGTGGCAATTCAACTTGTTAAACGCCACCCTAAGGACAAAATTCTTCTAAGCTTGCTGAATACAAGCTGGTTCGGTCATGGAGTAAACGGAGTCAGAGAGGCTTGCCGATATTATTTTGATAAAGAATGTGATCAATTGGTCCTGCGTGAAGCGGTAATATTGGCCAGCATGAATAAATCTGCGACCATATACTGTCCGATCTTCCATGAACCGTCGGAACCAGCTGATAATACAGACAAAGAAGCAATGAAAAAGTATCAGGTAAAACTTGATATGGAGATAACTAGAATCGCCCGAACGCGCGGAAGAAATAATTCGGTTTTAGGCAGAATGCTGGAAGATGGATATATAACTCGAGAACAATATGACAAAGCTTTGTTCAAAAAAGATGAACCTCGTAAACTTGATCTCCTGAATATTCAGCCATTAAAAAATCCGGATTTAGGCCACGTGAACCGTCTTGTGAAGGAATTTGTGCTAGGTAATGGATTTACTGATAAGCAAATTACGCATACCGACGGACTTCAAATCTATACTACTATTGATCCGAAGATCCAAAAAACGACAACGGAAGAATTTGAAAAACACCTTGAGATAGTAAACCAAGGATTAGATCCTACAAATCAGATTGAGGGTGCGTTTGTTGTTATTAGAGTTAAAACTGGCGATATTGTAGCTTTAAACGGTGGATATGATTATAAGCAATCTCAATTCAACCGTGTTTTTGCTTATAGGTCGCCTGGATCGGGATACAAGCCATTCGTATATGCCGCAGCTTTAGAAAGTGGATTTGATTTATTTGATAAGTTTTGCAATGTCCCTTTTAGCATGAGGGGTGGAAATGGCAAAGCGTGGTCACCTAAAAATTTCAAAGAAAAAAGTCCAAGACCGACAGATTGTAACCGTGATCTGGCCGAGGGTATTATCTATTCTCTCAACTTGGAAACATTAAGCATCGCTCGCCGAATAACCATGGATCCAGTCATAGCTTTATCCAATAAATTAGGAATCTGGGGAAATCCGGGAATGGTAAGAGATTCGCACGGCGATACATGGTTTAAAAGGCCGCACTATGAAATTAGAGGCGGACTTGTACCCCTATTGCCCACAGCAATTGGCGCATCTGATGTAAACCTGCTTGAGCTGGCCAATGCCTATACAGTTTTCTTCCGTCACGGTATTTACAAACGGCCGGTGCTAATTCGCGAACTTACTGATTTTAACAGCAAAAATATTATGACCACAGAAGAATCATATGAAGAAAGGGTTTTATCTGAGGAAACAGCTGATAAGATTGTGGCCATGATGAGAGTTGCAACAAAAGAAGGCACATCCAAAATTTCAATGCGTAATATTAAACAGCAGGTCGCTTGTAAAACTGGGACATCAGATGGTCCTAGAGATGTTTCAATCTGGTGCGGTTCTCCAGAATATCTAATTGGTATCAGACTTGGACGGGATGACTATGGTATAATCGAACTCCCCGAATACATGAAAAAAATCAGTGGCGACGCAGAGATGCAGGTTTCTGGTGGCTGGATTGTCGGTTTCCTTGCTCGAAAGATATTTGACCGAATCTATGAAAATAGAGAAACCATAGAGTTCTCAGAAAATATTGAAATGTATAAAGAAGAAATGCTGAATCACTACAGCCGACATTAAGACCCCATAAGAGCTGTGAATTACGAAACTCCCTTTTCTCTTAATTTCTAATCAATCTAAAATCAGCTCACTTCGGTGGGTTGTTTTAATTTTCAACAAATTGTCACTCATTGAAACGCTTTTCTAAGAAATTGTTCTTTTAGGGTCAGAAAGGTGGGTCAGAAAGGTGTCAGGTACCGTTTTTAGGTCTTCCAGGTTTTCTGGTGGTCATCTTTAGCCCAAATTTTTTAACAATTTTGGTGGCTTACTTCGGTTATAGTTCTGCCTTCACGAATAAAATTCAGGGTTTAATCTAGTCTATCTTCTTTGGAATAGTTTTGAGGGGAATGAGTTCTTCCATTCTTAGATTTATTACTCGATCGAATATTACCTCCTGAGGCTGTGATAAACTCACTATGGAGTTGCATAAGCTCTTCTTTATTTAAATTTATATGGGTCGATTCTGCTTCACTGGAAAGCTGGCGAAAAATATCATCATGCCTTAACACAACCGGATGAACCGCCAATGCTTTATCATTGTATCCGGCTAAATGAAGTCCATCTAATGTCTTTACTCTGGAAATGGCCACATATCCCTGGCCTTCAACAAAAGCCTCATTTAAATCCATAAATGCTTGATCGATGGTAATTCCCTGGCTTTTATGTATAGTCATGGCCCAAGCTAAGCGAAGGGGTATTTGCTTTATCTTGGCCAAGATTTCTCCATTTTCTTCAATTGTCCATTCCATCGGCTCAACGGTTAGTTGCCTCCCCTGGCGAGTCCTGACGATCGGATAGTTCTCATCTTCGTACTGATCAAAACTCACAACAGTTCCAATAGTGCCATTGGCAAAACCTTTTTGGAGATTATTTTTCGTAAACATAACTACTGCTCCTTTCTTAAGCTCGAGATTCTCCGGAGAAAGACAGCCGCGTTTTAGTTGTTCGACAAGATTGGCTTTTCCTCGCCCAAGCATAGTAAATGCCTTTGACTTTCCAGGAAGTTTTTCAAGTTCTTCTGCATTTATTCTATGAACGTCCTCATTATGAGGAAAAAACTTGGTTACGTTCTTGATCTTGGGTGAGCCTGAATCGACTAAGCAATCATTGAGGCATTGGCGATGTTCTTGTGAAACTTGTCCGGAACGAATAGCCGATAAGACTCCGAGAAATTTAGAATCAGACTGGCGGTATTGTTCGGTAAGATAGCAGACCATAGGATTAGCCTCTGCCCATGCCTCCGACTCAAAAGAAAATTTATACGGCTCCTCTTCTTCGCGCCTGACCGGCGGCAATTGGAAGAAATCTCCCACAAGAACAACCTGGATTCCACCAAACGGTTCAGAAGATCGTTTTACTGCCCGGCAGACAGTATCAATAAGATTGAGAGTTTTACCATCAAGCATCGATATTTCATCAATGATAAGAACTCTGGATTTTTTAACTCTAGCCGATGCTCGGCGTAAAGAAATAACTCGGCCAAAATCAGACGGAGAAAGTTCCTTTTTGATCCCGATCCCGCTCCAGGAATGAATTGTCATTCCGCCGATATGAGTGGCGGCAATCCCGGTTGATGCAGTGACAGCTGGTTCAACGCCATGTTCCTTCAGATAAGCCACATAACAATTAATAGTATGGGTCTTCCCCGATCCCGGTTCACCAGTTAGAAAAACATTTTTTCCAGTTTTAAGTATTGATAGTGCTATTTCTTGATTCATCGCTTAAGATTCTCTCACTCTTTCCAGGTAAAATCAACGGCTCAACAGTTTGTTGAGCCGTTAAGAGGAAAGGAGTATTTTAGAAGCCCGGATTAAATCTTAACATAATTTAGAAAGTGGCTGATCCCTGACCAAGACATACTTGATTAGTCATATTCCAATATAAGAATCGTGCAGCATAAGAATTTTCTGATGAAGCTGATCCGGCTAATACTTTTTCCAAATTTCTCCTATATTGATTTTTAGATCTATTATTTGCCTCTTCAGCCGAATGGCCTTTTAATAAACTGGTAATAACATAATTAGATGGTTCCAAAAATAATGCAGCTTTGCCGTCTTCAAGGGGTCTGGATATTTTTTCTTCGTCAATTAAAAATACGAAGTCTTCTTGATAACCCAAGTAAGCAAGGCCACCCGCATCTATAACTGCTCTACCCAAGACTTTAGCTGATTTACAAGAACGGGCATAAGTAATTTTAGATTTTAAGAAATTAGCCGTCTCTTCTGTAATGAGGGGTTTGTTATCATGACCGGTAATAGTCGTATCGTTGCCATGGCCATTGATAACTACTAACATCATGATTTTTTCCTTCTTTTTTAAGATACCCAAAACACGTTCTTTATTAGCTTTTTCTCGTCGTAAATCTGTTACTTCAACTTGCCTACCTTTAGCTTCGTCTATAATCTTCTTGCTCCATTTAGAAATATATCTGGTTGTTAAATCATGCTCTGGACGAGTAATAAGAAGAAATTTAGACATAATTAGGCTGGCTGCTGTTCAGCTTTTAGAATTTCGTCCAATAAAACACCATCTTTAAGGGCGCGTAAAAATGACAACTCAATTTCAACGATCTGCTGACCGATAGCATCACCCCTTTTAACACGTTCAATAAGCTCTGATTTTGTAAACTCTCCCTCTGTGCCAATTGAGACTTTAATGTTTCGGGGTAATAAATCTAATCGAGCAATTACGAGTTCCCTGACATCGTTGTTTATTTCCTTATTTTTGATGCCTTGGTCTGACATTAAATCAAATTAAGTTTTACTAATTTTTCTAAAATTTCTTTTGCCTTATCTGTATTATTTCTAACTTCTAAATAGGCGGCCTCCCAAGTGACAGGACCTTCTTGATCAAGTACAACAATAATCTCTCTGCGAGTACTAAGAGGTAAGTTGGCATAGGCCCTTAAAAAATGCTCTCTGGCATCAGTTTTTAGCTTATTTTGAGAAGTTTTATCCATGTATTTTATTATAATACTATACAGTAAAAATGAGAAAAGAATGGTTACTAGTAATTAGAGGATACTACAATGTTTTGTACTGAGCAAGGGTCAATTAAGTTATCCACAATAATTATTGACGGCGCGACTCGGGGGTATGTGCTTAAAATATACTGGCACTTTATCAAGTTTGTTCAGCGGTGGATCATTCAGCAGTTTAGCAATACAATGCCCTGCCGGCTTTAAGCGTTCTTCGCCGCTCTGTTCATCTATTCAAACAAAATATATTCCCAGCCTGGCTACCATTTCCAAGGAGCAGAAATTGGGTATTTATAAAAACGAAGGGGCTCACCTTGTGGGTGAGACCCTTGCCGGCGATGGGACGTTCTTCTTGCAGCATGAGAACGATCCACGTGCCGATGTTGAGGATGGCGAGACTGAATCCGCACACGAAGTCCCCCTGACCAAGTGAAGCACCCGTTGCGCCACCCAAACCTGCCATCACGAGGAACTTGCCGATCAGAACTAAAGTCATTGGCTGTCTCCTTTCTCCTTTGTAGGATCTCAGAGGTACTTCTATTATAACATACTATTGTATAAATTACAAGGGCGAAATTGTTTAGGATTTATGGGCTTTTTTGAGTGTCCCCGCTTTTTATTTTGAAAAATAATCTTTTAGCATGGTTTTTAGTGTTGTCTTATCTTTTGTGGTTTTAAAATATTGCTCTCTGCGCTGTGCATCAGTTTTACTTTTGTATGCTTCATAGTGAATTAAGTCGAATGGGACATAATGTTTAGTGGATAATTCTTCTCTATTATTATGTTCTTTAAACCTCCGCTCTAAATCCGTAGTAAAGCCTACGTAAATAAAATCTCTATCTAAACTTCTTAAAACATAAGACCTTTTGCAAAATAACTGCCTAAAAGACAGAATTATTCTGTGAACTTTCGAATATTACACCATAACTGATCGTTGTAACATTCGAAAGTTCACGATATTAGCGATAAATCTGAAAGTCCTATTGTAATTTCGCAAAGAAT